>CAZILT010000111.1:0-7363 GCA_964540185.1 uncultured Dehalococcoidales bacterium | reverse complement strand
TCCTATTTTTCCAGTACGGCAAGGGGAGGTTCAACGACTAGAGTTGGCCATCCCAGGGGCGTTTGTTGACAGCCACACGTAGATGATGCACAATCTTTCCAAGAACAGCATGATAAATAGCACTAGTGGTTAAAATGAGGTCGTGTGGCTATGGAAGAATCGACAGGTCAAGTACGGGTGATTATTGAAGGGGTTAAGCCTGAGATAGACGGTGGCCGCTTCCCCATCAAGCGAGCCATCGGCGAGAGGGTAGTCGTGGAAGCTGACATTTTTGCCGACGGCCATGATGCTATATCGACTTTGCTTCTCTATCGTAAAGAAAGTGACCCTGGATGGGCTGAAACTCCTATGGAATCACTAGTTAATGATCGCTGGCGCGGCTCGTTTGTGGTTACCGAACTCGGTCGTTATTGTTACACCGTTCTAGCCTGGCTTGACCTATTCAAGTCATGGCGTCGAGGCTTGGCGAAAAAGTTCCATGCGGGACAGGAGGTCTCGATTGAATTTCTAATAGGGGCTCAACTGATTACAGAAGCAAGACAACGTGCTTCTGAGCCTGAGGGGAAAAAAATGGGAGAATGGGCAAGCGCCTTGCAATCCTCACAGCTAACAGAGGAGGAAAAATTACAGTTAGCCCTGAGTGAGGAAGTGCTTGAGCTCATAGATAAATATCCTGACAGGCAATTCGCTGCTACCTATCCCAAAGAGCTTGCAGTAGTGGTTGATCCGGAAACAGCTCGCTTTAGTACTTGGTACGAGATGTTTCCCCGTTCTTGTGCTCCTCAGGCCGGGCGCCACGGAACTTTTAAGGACTGCGAAGCTCGCCTTCCTTATATTGCAGCCATGGGGTTCGATGTACTCTATTTTCCACCTATCCACCCTATCGGCCGCGCCCACCGTAAAGGGAGAAATAATGATCCTGTAGCCAACCCAGATGACCCGGGGACCCCTTGGGCCATCGGCTCAGAAGAAGGAGGACACAAGTCTATTCACCCCCAACTTGGCTCCTTGGAGGATTTTCAGAGCTTTGTAACCAAGGCTCGCCAAAATGGTATTCAAATCGCCCTGGACATTGCCTTCCAGTGCGCTCCCGACCATCCCTATGTAAAGAAACATCCAGAATGGTTCCGCTGGCGCCCTGATAACACCGTGCAGTATGCGGAAAACCCACCTAAAAAATATGAGGATATCTATCCCTTCACGTTCGAGACCTTGAATTGGAAGGAACTCTGGGAAGAGCTCAAGAGCATCGTGCTCTTCTGGATTGAGCAAGGCATCCGCATTTTTCGCGTAGATAATCCTCATACCAAGCCCTTCCGTTTCTGGGAGTGGTTAATTACGGATATTAAAAAGTCATACCCCGATGCCATTTTTCTCTCTGAAGCGTTCACTCGTCCCAAGGTGATGTACCAGTTGGCCAAGTTGGGTTTTACACAGTCCTATACCTATTTTGCCTGGCGCAATACCAAATTGGAGCTGACACAATATTTTACCGAGCTCACTCAAACGGAGGTTCGAGAGTATTTCCATCACAACCTCTGGCCCAACACACCAGATATTTTGCCAGAATATCTTCAGTTTGGCAGACGGCCGGCATTTATGTCACGATTGGTTCTGGCAGCTACCTTAGGAGCCAGCTATGGCATCTATGGCCCAGCTTTTGAGCTCTGTGAGAATCATCCCAGGGAACCAGGGAGTGAAGAATACCTCGACTCAGAAAAATACGAGATCAAAAACTGGGATATTGCCAGGCTCGACAGCCTGAAGGACTTCATCGGCCGAGTCAACCGAATTCGGCGGGAGAACCCTGCCCTTCACAGCGACTGGAGCCTTCGTTTCCACGAGGTGGACAACGAGCAGCTAATTTGCTACAGCAAGCGCACCGATGACCTCTCCAATGTTGTCCTGGTGGTGGTGAACCTGGATCCACACCATACACAGTCCGGCTGGGTAGAGTTCCCTCTGGAGGAGTTGGGTATCGCCCCCCAAAGGCATTACCAGATGCATGACCTCTTGAGCGATGCCCGCTATCTCTGGCAGGGCTCGCGAAACTATGTTGAACTCAACTCGCAAACCGTCCCAGCTCACATCTTCCGTATGCGTTGGCTGGTGCGCACGGAGCGGGACTTTGACTACTATATGTAGAGGGGAAATCATATTTAAATGTTATATCGTTTGTTTCCGGGGATTTGAGCCGAGGTGTAAATATGCCTAATGAAGGGGTAGGGAAGTGGGCGCCACTGCCGGGAAGGAATCTGGCTGAAACAATGAGTGCTAAATCAATAATTTTGATAGTGGATAGCAACCGCAGTAACCTGGAACATCTGTCACAGCAACTCGGTCGGGAGGGTTACGAGACACTCACTGTTGCTAGCCTGCAGGAACTGGACCAAGCTATTCAGGGAAAGGAGAAAATCTCACTTTCCTTGATAGACGTCTCCGGGTTTGACCAGCATATCTGGGAACGCTGTGAAGAGTTACGCAAGGTCAAGACACCTTTTATCGTGATCTCACCCCGGCGCAGCCCTACTATTCAACGGCATAGCATGGAACACGGGGCCAGTGGGCTGCTGGCTAAACCGCTCGACTTTAAGGATTTACTGGAACATATACACACAGTGCTTGGTGACTAGAATATGAACAAACGAAGGCATACAGAACCATTGTTATTCAAGGATGATCCTCTTTGGTATAAAGACGCTATAATCTATGAGCTTCACATTCGTGCCTTCTCAGACAGCCAGGGGGGTGGTGTGGGCGACTTTTTAGGGCTCATAGAGAAGCTTGACTACCTTGAAGATTTAGGAGTTACAGCACTCTGGTTGCTTCCTTTTTATCCTTCGCCATTGAGAGACGATGGTTATGATATCTCCGACTATACCAGCATCCAACCTATCTATGGGAACATGCATGATTTCAAGACTTTTGTGGATGAAGCACACCAGCACAGTCTCCGTGTGATCATAGAGCTGGTCATTAACCACACCTCTGACGTACACCCTTGGTTCCAGCGAGCCCGACGGGCGGCAGTGGGAAGCCGCTGGCGCGACTTTTATGTTTGGAGCGACACGCCAGAACGGTACCCGGAAGCCCGCGTCATTTTTAAAGACTACGAATCCTCTAACTGGACATGGGACCGTGTAGCCAAGGCATATTACTGGCACCGCTTTTATTCACACCAACCTGACCTAAACTATGATAATCCCGCTGTTAAGCGGGCTATCTTCAGAATTGTTGATTTCTGGCTGCGGCTCGGAGTTGATGGACTCAGGGTTGATGCCGTGCCTTATCTCTACGAGCGAGAAGGCACTAATTGCGAGAACCTACCTGAAACACACACTTTCTTGAAGGAGCTACGCAAGCATGTCGATGGGAAATTCATCAATCGCATGCTTTTGTCAGAAGCCAACCAATGGCCTGAAGATGCGGCTGCCTATTTGGGTGATGGGGAGGAATTTCATATGGCTTTTCACTTTCCTCTTATGCCCCGAATGTTCATGGCTATCCGCATGGAAGATCGCTTCCCCCTCGTGGACATCCTCCAGCAGACGCCACCAACCCCTGAGACATGCCAGTGGGCTATTTTTCTCCGCAACCACGATGAGCTAACTCTTGAGATGGTCACTGATGAAGAGCGGGACTATATGTACCGGACATATGCTAGCGACCCTGCTGCCCGGCTCAACCTCGGCATCCGCCGGCGCTTGGCACCGCTCTTGAATAATGACCGTAAGAAGATTGAACTGATGAACGGCTTGCTCTTTTCTCTGCCGGGGACGCCGGTGATTTACTATGGTGACGAAATTGGCATGGGGGATAACTTCTATCTTGGCGACCGCCATGGGGTGCGTACTCCGATGCAGTGGAACCCTGACCGAAACGCAGGATTCTCCCGCGCCAATCCCCAGAAACTTTACCTCCCCCCGATTATCGACCCAGAGTATCACTATAAGACCATCAATGTGGAGAATCAGCAAAATAACCCTGACTCTCTTCTCTGGTGGATGAAGCGCACCATTGCTCTTAGGAAGCGGTTTAAGGCTTTTGGGCGAGGAAGCCTTGAGTTCCTTCAACCGAAAAATCGCAAGGTCCTGGCATTCCTTCGCCGCTATCAAGATGAGGTTATCCTGGTAGTGGCAAACCTTTCATATGCCGCACAGCAAACTCAACTAAACCTTGCTGAATTTCAAGGAAGGGTGCCAGTCGAACTCTTCGGTCGGGCAGAGTTCGCCCCCATTAGCGATGGTCAATACTCCTTTACCCTTGGCTCACATGCGTTCTACTGGTTCTCACTCGAAACGGAACGCGCTGAGTTGCTTCGCTTTCGTGCCTTGCCTCCAGAGGCCGTGTGGACCATCCCCACCCTGGCTGAGACAGAGGAAGAACTCTTTGAAAAAGAGAATTGGTTTGTCCTGCAAACAATTCTGCTGGACTACGTAAGGGGCTGTCGATGGTTCCGTGGAAAAGCGCGAGAATCCTGGGCAGCGCAGATTCTGGATATCATCCCAGTTCGTTTCGTAACCTCTATCGCCTACATTGTCTTGATAGAGGTTGAGTACACGGAGGGCGAGCCAGAGACCTATGTGCTTCCACTTACTACCACCTCTGTAGAGCAGAAGGAACATATTCAGGGCGAGTATCCCCATGCCCTCATTGCCCAGCTAAAGCCTAGGAGCAAGGGCAGCAGTGGCGAAAAGCTACTCCTCGATGCTCTGGTAGACAAAGGTTTCTGTAATTATCTGCTGCGGGCCATCAACCGTCGGCGGCGCTTTAAGGGGGAGGCTGGCTGGATTTCCGCTTCACCAACCAAGACCTTTCGCGCTGCTCGTGGCCCAGCAGAAATTCCTTTAGAACCCACCCCAATTAAAGCAGAGCAGAGTAATACGTCAATAGTATATGGAGACCAGCTAATTCTTAAGCTCTTTCGGCGAATTGAGGATGGGATTAATCCCGATGCGGAGATTGGTCGCTTTCTTACCGAGAAGGTGCCCTTTCCTCATATCTCTCCCATAGTTGGCACTATCGAGTACTGCAAAAAGAAAGGAAAGCCCATGAGCTTGGCAGCTCTTCAGGTTTTCGTGCCCAGCGAAGAAGATGCCTGGCAATACACACTGGATTCTCTGAATCGCTATTTCCAACATGTACTGGCGCATCCCACGGTACAAGTGCCACCCATTCCTCAGAAACACTTGTTGTCCTTGCTCAAGGAGCCACCTACACTGGCCCAGGATACTATCGGCCCCTATCTTGTTTCAGCAGAAGTTCTAGGAAGGCGCACTGCTGAACTCCACGTGGCCCTGGCTTCAGCACCGGATGACCCAAGCTTTGCCCCGGAGCCATTCTCCCTTATCTACCAGAATTCGCTCTGCCATGCTATGCGAAGCTTTGCTACCCAGACATTACAACTACTACGAGATAGGCTAACAGAACTCCCCGAAGAGCTGATTGAGAACGCTCAGCAGGTGCTGGACATGGAGAAGAGCATTATTGAGCGTTTTCGGTCAATCCGCAGGCAGAGGATTTCGGCGGCACGAATCCGTTGTCATGGAGACTATCATTTGGGCCAAGTACTCTATACCGGTAAAGATTTTGTTATCATTGACTTTGAGGGTGAGCCGGCACGTCCTTTAAGTGAACGGCGAATCAAACGCTCGCCTCTAAGGGACGTTGCTGGTATGATACGCTCTTTTCACTACGCTACCCACAGCGCTATGCTCCACCAGGCATCACTGGCGCGTAGCCCTGAAGATTTGCTTGCGCTGGAATACTGGGCGCAATTCTGGTATATCTGGGTGTCATCAGCATTCCTTAAGTCCTATCTGAATGCTGTTGAACAAGCCCAGTTGCTTCCCATAGACCCAGAACAACTGAAAATTCTTCTGGATGCTTGTCTGTTAGAAAAGGCTGTCTATGAAATTGGCTATGAGCTGAATAATCGTCCAGACTGGCTGAAGGTGCCGCTGCAAGGTATATTGCAGCTGATGGAGGCTGGAGAATGAATACTGTTGGGGGACATGTCTTTGCTGATTGACTTCGCCAGATTTAGCTAGGTAAACGAGGTTTCAATGGGGGTTTGACCAGAGATGAGAAAAAGAAAAGATGCGGAACAGGAAATGTCCTTAACGAGTGAGGTCCATGCCCAATCAGTGCACCATAATATCAGCAGGTTAACCAGCGACGACCTCTATCTTTTCAACGAAGGTTCTCACTACCGGCTTTATGAGAAGCTTGGAGCCCATATTCTAACGGTAGATGGAGTTGAGGGAAGCTATTTTGCTGTTTGGGCACCTAATGCCAGGCAGGTCTCTGTTTCGGGTGACTTTAATGGCTGGGATAAGGCGAGCCATCCACTGCGCCCAAAAGGGCAATCCGGTATCTGGGAAGGATTTATCCCCGAGGTGGGTAAGGGCACGCCATATAAGTATTACGTCGTCTCTCATCAGCGAGGCTACCGTGTAGAAAAAGCTGACCCCTTTGCACTTTATTTCGAAACTCCTCCAAAGACAGCCTCTATCATCTGGGACTTAGACTATAGCTGGAGGGACCAGGCATGGATGGAAAAGCGGCACGCCTGCAATGCCCTTGATGCTCCCATCTCAATCTACGAGGTGCATCTGGGTTCATGGCGGCGGGTGCCCAAGGAGGGGAACCGCTCTCTTACCTACCGGGAGTTGGCTCACCAGTTAGCTGAATATGCAGAACAAATGGGTTTTACCCACGTTGAGTTATTACCGGTCATGGAGCATCCCTTCTACGGCTCTTGGGGCTACCAGATAACTGGTTTTTTTGCCCCGACGAGCCGCTATGGTACACCACAGGATTTCATGTACCTAGTTGACTACCTGCATCAGCATAATATAGGGGTGATTCTTGATTGGGTACCTTCCCACTTTCCCAACGATGAGCATGGTCTCGGTTATTTCGACGGGACGCATCTATATGAGCACGACGATCCGAGACAGGGAATTCATCCTGACTGGAACAGTTTTATTTTCAACTATGGTCGGCACGAAGTGTGGAGCTTTCTTCTTAGCAGCGCTCTATTCTGGCTGGACAAATATCACGTCGATGGTCTGCGCGTAGATGCAGTCGCCTCCATGCTTTATCTGGACTACGGCCGTAAAGAGGGTGAATGGATACCCAATCAGTACGGAGGGCGGGAGAACCTGGAGGCTATCGCCTTTCTACTCCGCTTTAATGAAGCAGTCTATCAAAAAAGCCCTGACGTGCAAACCATTGCCGAGGAATCCACAGCCTGGCCCATGGTATCTCGCCCAACTTACCTGGGGGGATTGGGCTTCGGCCTGAAGTGGGACATGGGCTGGATGCATGATACCCTGGAGTACATGACCAGGAATCCCAT
>CAZILT010000110.1:0-3730 GCA_964540185.1 uncultured Dehalococcoidales bacterium | reverse complement strand
TCCGGGAATAAGCAGCCTCTACGAGAAGCACTTAGGTCAAGACATATCTCAAAGATATGATGATATCAACCTTCGAGAGTCTGTGCTAAATATACCGGATGAGGAACTGTGGGCAGCACATCAAATTCTTAAACGCAAGCTTATCAGAGCCATGGTGGAGCGATCACGGGAATATTCCACTGAACGTGAGTGTACAGCCCGGCAGATACTGGTCATGGGCGCTTTGATCGACCCGGAGGTTCTGACTATTGGCTTTGTCCGCCGCTTTACAGAGTACAAGCGGCCAGCGTTGCTCTTCTATGACATTGAACGTCTCAAGCGAATCGTCAATGAGAGACGACACCCTGTCCAGATAGTCTTTGCCGGCAAGTCCCACCCTGCTGATTTCCCGTCAAAACAGCTACTTCATCAGATTTATACTCTAGCTACGGATCGTGAGTTTCAGGGGCGAATTGCCTTTGTTGAGGACTACGATATGCACATGGCACACTATCTGGTTCACGGAGTCGATCTGTGGCTAAATACACCCCGCCGCTTTCGGGAAGCTTGTGGCACTAGCGGTATGAAAGCTTCGGCAAATGGCGTCCTGCATCTCAGCGTTCGAGATGGCTGGTGGTATGAAGGCTATAATGGCACTAATGGCTGGGCCATTGAGGATGAGGTTGAGGCAAATAATCCAATGGAGGAAGATAAGTCAGATGCCGAGGCACTCTACCGTCTTCTGGAAGAAGAAATTGTACCCCTCTACTACCAGCGGGACAGGGCGGGGGTGCCCCATGGCTGGATGAATGTGGTTAAGGAGGCAATTGGCTCGATTGTACCTATCTTTTGTGCTCGCCGGATGTCGAAGGAATATATCGAGCGGATGTATATACCAGCGGCTCGGAAGAAAGATTGAGCTAGAAAGGGTCTCAATTGAATGGAATTGGGCATGACATTACCGTGGGGGTTAAACCAGCTATTAATTAAGAGGTAGTACATAGATGAAAAAGGTATTGGCTCTGATTCTCGCTGGGGGGGAGGGGAAAAGACTGAGTGTGTTAGCAGAAAAGCGTGCCAAGCCGGCAGTCCCCTTCGGTGGAAAATATCGTATCATTGACTTTACCTTAAGCAATTGTGTTAACTCCGGGATCGGTAAAGTAGCGGTTATATCACAATATAATCCTCGCTCATTAGCACGTCATATCGGTGTGGGTAAACCCTGGGATTTGGATCGGACAGTGGGGGGAATTACTTTGCTCCCCCCCTTTGTAAGCACCAATGGAGATATGCACTGGTATAAGGGCACCGCCGAGGCTGTTTACCACAACTTGGAGTTTATAGAGGACAGCCGTGTTGATGAGGTTCTCATCCTCTCGGGAGACCACGTTTATACCATGCATTATGAAGAGCTGATTAAGTCTCATCGCCATCAGGGAGCTGACATTACCCTCGCAGTAACGGAAGTGCCTTTAGCTGAAGCCAACCGCTTTGGCATGATTACTCTGGATAATAATAGAGTGGTTGCCTTTGAGGAAAAACCATCACAACCGAAAGGCAACTTAGCTTCCATGGGCATTTATGCCTTTAATAAGAATATCCTCTTCAAGGTCTTGGAAGATGCTCACCGCCGTGGATTACAAGATTTTGGCAGCCAGATCATCCCTGCGGCAATAGGCAGGTACAGGATTTATGGCTATGCGTATCAGGGCTACTGGCGTGATGTCGGCACAATTGAAGCCTACTGGCAAGCCAATATGGACCTCATTGTTGATTTGCCCCCGTTTAATCTCTACGAACCTGATAGTCAAGTAAGAACACCTTCGGTTGACATGCCCTCGGTAAAGCTGGGACCAAAGGCCCAAGTAAGCAGAAGCCTTGTCAGTAATGGCTGCATCATAAACGGCATGGTATTTAATTCGGTGCTTTCCCCTCATGTTTATGTGGAAGAGGGAGCTCAGGTAATAGATTCCATAGTTTTCGATGATACCGTTATCGCTAAAGGTGCTGTTGTGCACCGCTCCATCATTGATAAGGAATGTTATATTGCTCCTGGATGCTGCATTGGCTATGGAGATGACTATACTCCGAACAAGGACGAACCTGATAACTTGAATTGTGGCATCACTGTAGTCGGCAAAGGAGCAAGGTTACCTTCAGGGTTGAAGGTTGGGCGAAACTGCAAAATCAATCCCGGGGTGCAGGAAAACGACTTCTCTACCCTCTTTATTCCCAGTGGTAGCTCCATTGTAGGCAGAGAGGAGGTTCTCCAAACTCGATTCCAATTATAATATTTCGCACACTCTCGAAGGTTTTTTGCGGTTAGCTATGCTGAAAATTTTATTTATTGCCTCTGAGGTTTTCCCTTTGGTGAAAGTAGGAGGGTTGGCAGATGTGACGAGTTCCCTAGCTATAGCCCTCCAAGACTTAGGACATGAGCTATGTTTGATATTACCTAAATACGATAGCATAAAGGCCACCGTCCAGAATGTTCAAGGTAAAGGTGCCGCTATCAGCTTCATGGGACATTCTGAGTCAGTAACTTTGAAGAAGACTATGCTAAAGGGAAGAATACCGGTATACCTGGTAGAAAACGAGCGTTACTTTGGGGTGGAGGAAATCTATGGCCGGGGTGAATTAGACCGCTTTCTTTTTTTTTCGCTAAGCATCCCCAGCATCATTTCTCAGCTTGAAATTGCCCCCGATATTATTCATTGCCATGATTGGCATACTTCCTTAGTCCCTTTGGGGCTTAAAAAGTCAAAGATAGCACTGCCCTGTATATTCACCATCCACAATCTGGCTTATCAAGGGTCCTTTGACCAGCAGTTTTTTCTACGCTCCAGGCTTTCTTCTGTATGGCAGGAATATATCCCCAGTGGTGTGCCTATGCCATCACTAACCTTCATGAGCCAGGGCATTCTTCTGGCTGACATTGTAACCACGGTTAGCCCCACCTATGCCTCAGAGATATTGACATCGCAGTATAGTGAGGGCTTAGAGCGATTACTAAATTATCGGCGCAATGAACTCTATGGCATAGTTAATGGCATCGATTATGATGAGTATAATCCAGCTACCGATCCCTATCTGGAAAGGAATTATGATGCCACCACGATAGAAAGAAAGGTTGATAATAAACTTGCCTTGCAAAGAAAGAGCGAGCTGCCTCAAAACCCTGACATCCCTTTGTTTGGCATGGTGTCTCGTCTCGAGGAGCAAAAGGGAATTGATCTGCTGCTCCAAGCTATAGACCAATTTATCACAGAAACAAGAGCACAGCTGGTTATCCTCGGTGAGGGAAGGAATCACTACCATAAATTGCTTACCAAGGCGGTGCTAAAATACCCCCATCGCCTCTCGGCATTTATTGCCAATGATGAACGATTGGCCCGTCTCATTTACAGTGGCTGCGACATATTCCTGATGCCCTCGCGTTTTGAGCCCTGTGGATTGGGGCAGCTAATAGCCATGCGATATGGTGCTATCCCTGTAGTACGAAATACTGGAGGGCTAGCTGATACAGTGAAGGACGTGACTGAAGGAAACGGAAATGGCTTTGTATTTAAAAATTACGCCGTGCTGGAAATGCTGGAGGCGATAAAAAGAGCGGAGAAGAGCTTTTATCACCGGGAGGAATGGCAAAACCTGATGAGACGCAATATGAAGCTAGATTTCTCCTGGAAGGTCTCGGCTAGAAAATATGAAGAGATTTATTTGCGAGCACAGAATATATGTCGGACGCGCTAGG
>CAZILT010000109.1:0-2427 GCA_964540185.1 uncultured Dehalococcoidales bacterium | reverse complement strand
CTTTAATATACAGAGCCTGGCGGTAGGGCACAGTGAACAACCTGGCCTATCTCGCATGACTGTTGTTGTCAACGGTGACCCTGCAGAGGTAGAACAGGTCAGGAAACAATTGGACAAACTAATTAACGTGATTAGAGTGTCTGACATAACTGGAGAAGACGTAGTAGCCAGGGAGTTAGCCTTAATCAAAGTCAAGGCTACTGCTTCAACAAGGAGTGAAATCATACAGATTATCGACATTTTTAGAGCCACTATAGTTGATGTTTCCACCGATTCAGTTACAGTGGAAGTAACAGGCGACGAGGATAAAGTAGAGTCTCTGATCAAACTTCTTGGCGGTTTTGGTATCAAAGAGATCACAAAAACAGGAAGGGTCGCCTTAACTCGGGGGAACACTCCACTTAAACTAGTAAAAAATAAAGAAAGGAGAGGTACACATGGCTAAAGTTTATTATGACAAGGATGCTAACCTGGATTTAATCAAGGGGAAAATGATTGGTATTATTGGCTATGGTAGCCAGGGGCATGCCCATGCTCAGAATTTAAGGGATAGCGGCTGCCAGGTTATTGTTACCAGCAGGCCCAATGGTGAAGGGTGGAAAGCAGCACAAAACGATGGTTTTAGCGTAACGCCCGCCTCTGAAGTAGCAAAGGACGCCGATATCATCACTATGCTGGCTCCTGATAGCTTACACCCAAAAATCTACTATGAGTCAATCGAGAAAGAGCTATGCAAAGGCAAGACCTTAATGTTTGCCCATGGCTTTAATATTCACTACTCACAAATTATGCCGTCTTCTAACATTGACGTAAGCATGATAGCCCCCAAAGCGCCGGGGCATTTAATGCGCCGACTTTATACCGAAGGTTCGGGCACCCCAGCTTTAGTTGCCATACACCAAGATACCTCGGGCAAAGCCAAAGATATTGCTCTGGCTTATGCCAAAGGTATTGGTTGTACTAGAGCTGGAGTTTTGGAGACAACCTTTGCTGAAGAAACTGAAACTGACCTTTTTGGCGAGCAAACGGTGCTCTGTGGAGGGGTTACCTCTCTAGTCAAAGCTGGTTTTGAGACACTAATAGAGGCTGGTTATCAGCCTGAGATCGCCTACTTCGAATGCTTACACGAACTAAAGCTCATTGTTGACCTCATGTACGAAGGTGGCTTGAACTACATGCGTTACTCTGTCAGCGATACAGCTAAGTATGGGGATTTTACCCGAGGGCCACGGATAATCAACGACCGAGTTAAGGAAGAAATGAGAAGGATACTGACAGAAATTCAGGATGGCAGCTTCGCCACAGAGTGGGTTCTAGAAAATAAAGCTGGACGTCCCAGGTTCAATGCCTTGAAGCAAAAAGAGGCTGAGCACCTAATAGAAGTTGTGGGCAAAAAGCTCAGGGATATGATGCCTTGGCTGAAGAAATGAAAATGGACTACAAAGTAAAATCTGCTGCAGAGGCTACAGCGATAGCTGAATCGTTTATCAAGAAGTATCGCTGGTATACGCGGCCACTTAAGGCTGTTCGGCAAGATGATACTTGGCTAGTGGAAATCGACGTAGGACCATTATTTACTGTGGTAGCCAAGATAAAAATAGATGCTAAATCAGGGGACATTCTGGAGTATACAATTCCTAGCCTGGCGGGTTGAAAATGGAAACGAAAGATGGCAATCGAAAAATATAAGGCTCAAAGTATGCACTATTTGGAGAATGCTTTCAAGTTCATCGAAGTTAGTGATGCCGAGAAAGCCAGTGAATTCCTGTGGGGAAGTATGGCTGAGGCATTAAAAGCAGTGGCAGCGAGCAAAGAGATATGGCTTAAAAGCCATAAAGACCTTAGAAACTATGCAATGGAGTTGGCAAGAAATCTCCCGGACGAGAGCATCAGGCATACTTTCTTACATGCTCAATCCTTACACAGCAACTTTTATGAAACAGGCTTACTGATGGAGGACGTAGTTACATGCGCTGAAGAAGTTAGGCACACAGTAGGTAAGCTCTTCGCGCTTATCGATGGGAGGGTGAAATAATGGACAAAGTAATTATCTTTGACACCACTTTGCGGGATGGGGAACAAGCGGCGGGGGCAAGTTTAAATGCTCAGGAAAAACTGGAAATAGCTAAGCGATTGGATAAACTTGGCGTTGATGTTATTGAAGCTGGTTTCCCTATCAGCTCACCCAGTGATTTTGAAGCTGTTCAGCTTATCAGCAAAGAAGTTCGGCGGCCAGTAATTTGCGCTTTATCTCATGCTAATGCTGAGGCTATAGATAGAGCCTGGGAAGCAGTTAAGGAAGCAAATCGACCCCGAATCCATGTTTTCCTGTCTGCCTCGGACATCCACCTTCTTTATCAGCTTAAGAAGAGCCGAGAAGAAATCCTAGAGATGGCGGGAAAAATGGTAGCTCAAGCTAAAAGTTAT
>CAZILT010000108.1:0-2454 GCA_964540185.1 uncultured Dehalococcoidales bacterium | reverse complement strand
TTTTTTAAGCAGTGGTCTGAACTAAAGAAGTATTGTAATGAGCGTGGGGTCAGGCTCATCGGTGATATGCCCATATTTGTTGCCCTCGATAGCGCCGAGGTCTGGTCGCATCCAGAGATGTTCTATCTGGATACCAGTGGCAAACCAACGGTGGTGGCTGGGGTGCCGCCTGACTACTTTAGCAAAACAGGGCAGTTATGGGGGAATCCGCTCTATCGCTGGGAGGTAATGGCCAGGGACGGCTATGCCCGGTGGATTGAGCGATTTCGGGCAACACATTCCCAGGTGGATATCATCAGGCTGGATCATTTTCGCGGCTTTGAGAAATACTGGGAGGTTCCGGGCACAGATGCCACTGCCCTGAATGGGCGATGGGTCCCTGGCCCGGGCGTTGAACTCTTCAAATCCTTGCAGAAGATGTTGGGCGGCCTGCCGATAATTGCCGAAGACCTGGGGGTAATCACACCAGAAGTGGATTCCCTTAGAGACCAGCTCGGCTTTCCGGGGATGAGGGTTCTCCAATTTGCCTTCGGCAATGACCCTAAAGCTGATGAGTACAAGCCCCATAACTACCCGAGAAATTGTGTAGTGTACACCGGCACCCACGATAACAATACAACTATTGGTTGGTTCAGTGATAGCGGGATGGAGGGTGTCACTCAGAGCAGGGAGGAGAAAAAGATAGAGAGGCAGACTGCTTTAAAATATCTCGGCACAGATGGGCACGAGATAAATTGGGATTTCATCCGCCTGGCTTTGATGTCTGTCGCCGATATGGCCATCATCCCTATGCAGGATGTTCTGGGATTGGGCAGTGAAGCCAGGATGAATCTTCCCGGTACTACGGAGGGTAACTGGTGTTGGCGTTTTGCGCCTGATATGTTGACCGAAGGAATCAAACACAGGCTAAAGGAGTTAACTGTGCTCTACGGACGCCAATCACAGCTTGGTAGCCTTGTATAAGCACAGTGCAGGCCCCCCTTTACAAAGCCGTTTCGGGAGGCTAAAATGGCTATGATTTCTGCGGGTGTAACTCAGCGGTAGAGTGCTTGCTTCCCAAGCAAGACGTCGAGGGTTCGAATCCCTTCACCCGCTTTGTATTTAAGTGAGTGAGCAACTAAGTCGGAAGAACAAGCTTCCTCCAGCAGCCATAGCTGGTATTATTCTATTAATCCTCTGTGGCATTTCCCTGTACATACGAATAGCCCTTCCCTACGACCAGGTTTTTGTCGATGGCTCTGTGTGGTTCAGAGGAACTGACGCCTGGTATCACATGAGGTTGGTGGATAACCTGATTGAGCACTTCCCCCACCACATTTCCTTTGACCCCTATACCTTCTTTCCCAATGGCGTTACAGTTCCCTGGCCTCCCTTTTTTGACTGGCTTGTCGCTGGTGTAGCTCGGCTTGTTAGTATGGGCTCACCGTCACAACATACCATAGACGTTGTTGGTGCTTATGTCCCCCCTATACTGGGTACGCTGACTATTATTCCGGTCTATTTCATTGGTAAGGAAATTTTTAACCGATGGGTAGGGCTGCTGGCTGCTGCTCTGGTTGTTGTACTGCCAGGTGAGTTTCTGAATCGCTCCCTCCTTGGCTTCACCGACCACCACGCAGCTGAAAGCTTATTTACCACCGTAACCATACTGTTCCTGATACTGGCGGTTAACAGAGCCGGGGAAATAAGACTATCACTCGCCCACTTATTGCACCCTCACCTAACCTCTCCCATCAAGGGAGAGGCACAAGCGCACCCTCAGCAAGTCTCTCCCTTGAAGGGAGAGAAACATAAGGGCAACCATCGTTCCTTCAGCCCCTTATCTGGCGAGGGGTGTGAGGGTGCCAAAATCACCAGACCTCTTATCTATACCCTCCTGGCCGGCATCTTCCTGGGCATTTATCTTCTCACCTGGGTGGGCGGTCTAATGCTTCTGTTTATCATATTCGCCTGGCTGGTAATCCAATTCATCATAGACCATCTGAGGGGCAGGTCAACCGATTATCTGTGCATTATCGGCACTCTATCTTTCCTCATTGCCGGTATAATATTTCTTCCTTTTTCACATACCACCTGGTTATCTAATATCCAGCAGGCATCACTGGCGATTGCCATAATCACACCCATGGTTCTATTTGGCATTTCCCGTCTAATGAAAAGCAAAGCCATAAAGCCCATCTATTACCTACCGGCAATACTGGGACTCGCCGGAATCATGTTTGCCATTCTCCATGCCATCAACCCCTCTTTGCTCCACTCAATGCTCGGGAGATTTGGCATCTTCACCCCGGCAGGCGCTGCGCTGACCATAGTAGAAGTTCATCCGTTGCTTTTACCCTATGGTGGCTTCTCATGGGACATGGCCTGGCTGAATTTTGCCACCACCTTCTTTATTTCCTTTATTTCAATCGGCTGGCTTGTTTATCTCTCCGTCAGGAAGGAGAGCGGTGATAA
>CAZILT010000107.1:0-11171 GCA_964540185.1 uncultured Dehalococcoidales bacterium | reverse complement strand
CTGTGAAGGTATCCCAAGCTAATTTTTGGATTTGCTCATCCTCTTCACCCCGCTGGTGAGTCATTATTAGTTGAAGGTCGTCGCCACAGACGGTGACATAGTAGTCAATAAGCAATCCTTTTCCTTTAGCGCGCTCCAGGCTTTCCCTGGCTTTTTGTATTACATCTGGATGGGAGCTGGAATGTCCCACATAGCCACCAACATCGGCTTTAATAGCGCTTAAAGTTATATCCATTATGCCCTCCTTTACTTAATAGTCAATGCCTTTACGCGATAATATTCCCTTGTCATAGGGATGCTTTACCTTGGTCATATTAGTGACCAGATCGGCCAAGTCTATGAGTCTGTCATCAGCATAGCGTCCCGTGAGTATAAGCTCCACCTCATTTGGTTTTTCCCGTATCAGTTTTATTACTTCATCAATGTCAATGAGTTTCCAGGCTACAGCTACATTGATTTCATCCAGTATTACTATATCATAATTATTACCTAGAATAGTCCTCCTAGCTGTGTCCAGAGCCTTTTGGGCTTCGTCTTTCTCGGCTTGGGTTACATTATTCGGGTCAACAAAGTTTAACTGCCCAAATTTAGCGAATTTGATGTTGGTTAATTGAGATAAAGCTTCCTGTTCCCCATAGGGGAAATTGCCTTTCATAAAGTAAACAATAAATACTTTTAAGCCCCGCCCTGAAGCTCTGAGTGCTACTCCTAAAGCGGCTGTTGTCTTTCCTTTGCCATCGCCGGTAAAGACCTCTACCAAGCCTGTACTATGAGATTTGTGAGTCCCGCCTGCCAGGTTGTGTGATGACACCTGTTCAGTTTAGCAAGGGGAGGGTTGTAGGTCAAGCTGAAATTTCTTTCTTAAGAGTAGCATTGCTCTCAGCTACTGCGGGGGATGAAAATTAGCCCTTCTCTGTCATTGCCTACACCATCCACCCCATTTTGGCAATAAAGGAAAGCAGTATAGGCTGCTATAGTGGCATCGCAAAGGTTGTGGTCGCACAGACTAAGATATGGTTTGAAGTTGGGTAAAAGGTTAGCTAAATGCTCTTTGAGGAAGGCCATTCCGTGAGACGTGGTTTTTCTTGGTAGGGGTTTGCCAAATAAACGAACTTTAGTAGCATAAGGGTAAACTTCGATAACTTGAAGGCTCATTTGGCACAGCTTGTTTTTAAGCCCTATGCCGCGGTAGACCATATTCTTAATAATAGATTTTTGGGTGGTGAAGTAGCAGGGAATTCCTAGCGATGCTAGTTCTCTTTCGCATGATCTACCTCTCCACGGAGATACTGCCTGGCAAGTGGAGTTCTCCTCAAGGGAGTGTAGCCCCAGTGGCAAACTCAGGGGGGCATCAATAGCTATCACTCGAGGTGAATAAAATCCTAGAATAGCCACGATGTCGCTATCTTTGGGCACAAGGCCAAGGTAAACAGGTTGTAGTTTGTCATCCAACCCCGCACAGGCGCTAGCTTTTGTTTCAGTTGAAGTTAAATCAATGCCGAAAACCAATTTAGATTAACTTGCTGGGGCTTATGGTGGGGTGAAAGGGCTCAGTGATGCATCATTAGTTTTTTTGCCCAGCCTCCTTAATATTTCCCTGGCTATTATTACTCCTGAAGCTGAAGCCTGGACTAGCCCTCGACTTATGCCAGCACCATCGCCAGCAGCGAACATGTTGCCAATTTCAGTTTCCAAGGAGGGAGTTAATTTTAACTGGCTAGAATAGAACTTGACCTCTATTCCATAAAGCAAAGTGTGGGGGGAAGCTACACCCGGGGCTAATTTGTCCATAGCCTGGAGCATTTCCACTACCCCTTTGAGATATCGGAAGGGAAGAGCGAAGCTTAAATCCCCCGGAGTTGCTGCTTCCAAGCTTGGCTCTACCAGGCTGTGTTGTAAGCGAGCTTTGGTAGAACGCCGGCCTTCCATTAAATCCCCCAGTCGCTGCACCAGGACACCACCACTGAGGATGTTGGCTAAGCGTGCTAGATACTTACCATAGGCGATGGGCTCGTGGAAGGGCTCAGTAAAAGTTGTGCTCACTAGAATGGCAAAATTGGTATTTCTTGTTTTACTCCTGGTGTAACCAATGCCGTTAACTGTAATCACCGGGTTAGAACCTCCAGTAGATTCCATAATTACTTCTCCCCCGGGGCACATACAGAATGTTCTAACTCTGTCATCAAAAGTCTTGGAATAAAACTCAAGTTTTGATTCATACAGTACTGAAGTTAGTTCTTCCATGATTGCTGATGGCACCTCTACTCTCACACCAACATCGATAGGATTGGAATTAAGACTGAGTTTGAGTCGTGTGGCTTCATTAGTGAGCCACTCTGCCCCTTCTCTTCCAGGTGCTAAAATTAAGTAGGAACAATCTGCCCTTTCTCCATTACTGGTCTCGATAGCTCTGGCTGCACCATCCTCGACTATAATGCTCTTGACTCCTGTTCTCAGCTTTATGTCTATTTTAGGTGATAGGTACTTTTGCATGGCTTTTAATACCTGGCGGCAATTCTCTGTCCCCATGTGGCGTAATTTAACCGGAGTTAATCTCAGTCCAGCTAAGGTAGCTTGCCGTTCTAGCTCAGTTACCTTTTCTCCCAGTCCATAAACTTTATGTGGGGCGCCAAATTTGACATAAATATTATCAACGTAGTCAACAAGCGCTTCAGCTTGGCCAGAGCTAATTAGCTCTTTGAGCCGACCGCCAACTTTGGTAGATAAAGTCAGTTTACCATCACTGAAAGCTCCAGCGCCTCCGAAACCGCTTACTAGATGGCAAGGAGAGCAAAGCATACAACGTTCGCTTCCCCTTTGAATGGGACAAATGCGAGCATCCATTTCCTTTCCTTTATCTAACAGCAGAACATCGAGGCCAGCATCAGACAACTCTAAGCTAGCAAAGATGCCCGCTGGGCCAGCACCAACTATGATAACATCGTATTTCTTAGTCATTTATTTTGATTATATCCTTTCAAGCTTGATATAGCTAGCCTTTATTGGTAATATTCTAACAAGGTCATGCTAGGTGGAGCTAGCGGTGTCCTGTACTCGAAACCCGCTATAGTAGGACTGAATCCCTGCTTGAGGTTTTAACTTACCGGATTGTTTTTGTTGACTGGCGTTAATAGTCGGGCCCTGCACGACCTTAAGATTATCAAGAGCCTATTATCTTTAATTTCTTGGATTTCCTCTGGTGTTACTGCGATACGATTATCGGTCTTGTTGAACTGTGGGTATGAAGGAAGAGGCATCAGCTCAAGTTAAAGCCTTGCTTCACCAGTCTGGCATTAAGGCAAAAAGGAGTTTAGGCCAACACTTCCTTGTGGATGAAGATGTATTGGAGTGTATTCTAGCTGCTGCTGAACTTAGCTATAAGGATGTTGTAGTTGAGGTAGGGCCGGGCTTAGGTATATTGACCAAAAGACTAGCTGAGATAGTAAGTGAGGTTATCGCCGTAGAGCTTGATTCCAGATTGGTTAGTATGTTGAGAGGAAAATTAGCCTCCTCCCCCAATGCTAAGATTATTCATGGTGACATACTCAAAGTTGCTCCACAACAGCTTCTGGAGGATTATCTAGCTACACCTGAGTTGACGCGAAATTATAAGGTAGTAGCCAATCTTCCTTATTATGTTGCCTCACCTGTCATTCACCACTTTTTAGTGGCGTCGCTGAGGCCATCGTTGATGGTGATAATGGTGCAGAAAGAGGTCGGCGAAACTATAGCTGCTGCCCCTGGAAGGATGAGATTACTTAGCGTTATGACTCAATTTTATAGTAAGCCAACTATTATAACCTATGTGCCAGCGGGAAGCTTCTACCCATCGCCCAAAGTTGATTCAGTTGTTTTACGCCTTGACATCTATCCTGAACTGCCTAGCGAGGTCTCCAATATCAAAAGCTTTTTTGATATAGTTAGCTGCGGCTTTAGCGCACCCCGTAAGCAGCTTCGTAACTCATTAGCCCAGGATTTAGGAATATCAGGCAGTCAGGTCGCTTCGTTGTTGGAAAAGGCCGGCATAGAAGCTAAGCGACGGGCTGAAACCCTCAGTCTGCTGGAGTGGAAAGAGCTATGGAAGCTTTTTGCCCCATTTAGGAGATAATCGCCATGTTAACTGTTTATGCCCCAGCCAAAATAAACCTTGTTCTGGAAGTCCTGAGTAAGTATGATGATTATTACCAAATCTCAAGTATTCTTCAGACAATAAATTTGTATGATGTCCTTAGATTCCAGCCAGCGGAGCAGATATCCTTTAAGTGTAGCGAGCCAAGCTTAGAGCATAACAACCTAGTAACCGAGGCTGCTGTGCTTCTTCAAAAAACGGCGAAATGTGCAAAGGGGGTGTGGATTGAACTCCGCAAGAATATACCCTGGGGGGTAGGGCTGGGTGGCGGTAGTAGTGATGCTGCTGCCACTCTTTTAAGCCTTAATAAGCTTTGGAGGCTAGGACTATCTAATTCGGAGTTAGGCCGTTTAGGATTTAAACTGGGCTCAGATGTCCCCTTCTTTATTTACGGGGGCATAGCATTGGTAGAAGGGAAAGGAGAGACGGTAACACCGGTGCCATCTCTATGTCCTATTTGGTTTGTTTTGCTGGTGCCACCTCTACCTAAAATACAAGACAAAACAAGGCAACTCTACGGTAAGTTGAACGCCGACTATTTTACTGAGGGAGAATTTGTTCATGCTGTCCTGGCATATTTAGGACAAGAAGGGAAGATAGCTCCATCAGTTATGTTTAATGTTTTCGAAAAGGTGGTCTTTGATTCCTTCCAGGAACTTAGTAAATATAAAAGGATTTTTGAGGAAGCCGGTGCCCCCAGCATTCACCTATCTGGCTCTGGGCCGTGTCTTTTTACTATTGCTTACGAGAAGAAGAAAGCCGATAAGCTTTTTTTAGGTCTAAAGAGGCAAGGATTAGAATGCTATGTAGTATCTTCTCTTCCCGGAAATAGCTAGATGGCTAATTCTGCTATGGCGGGGGAAAAGTAGCCAAGAAGATGGCTTAAAGCGATAGTTTATGGCGTTGTTGTCATTCTGCCGGGGTATCAAAGGTGCCTTTATGGAGGTTCTTACTGCCCTGCTGGGCAGGGAAATTCCCTAAGTGTATTTTGTTTTGCTACTTTGGGTCTAGGATTTTCCGACTCCTATCCTTATGGTTTTAATAGCAGTGCTAGCTTTTCCTCCTCTGCTCTGGTTTTGACTTTCCCATCCAATTTCGCTCTGTGTAGCGTTTGGAGGATTTCCCCCAACTCTGGCCCGGCGGAGATACCCAGCCTTTTTAGCTCCTCTCCATTGAGGGTGGTCTTCACGTAGCGCAGTTTAGTCAGGAATAGGTCAAGGTTGGAATATACTGCTGTGGAATCCGATGCTAGGGCGTTGGTTTGGATAGCTAATGGACTATACTCGTGAAGCAAGTAGAAAATTTCGCTATGTTTAATAGTGGGTTTGTCTAGAAGATACAGTTGATTCTTTAAGCGCAGTCTATCGAGAAGCTCCCGAGCCAGCTTCGCTGGCGGGTTAAGGCGCTGAATGAGTTGTTCATTTTCCCTCTCATGAAGTGGGTAAACAAGAAGGCATAGGTAAAGTGAGGACAATTGGCTGGGCTTATTTAGTAAGCGTGCCGCCTCAAATTTCTCAGCAACCCACCCATTACCCTTAAGATACGGGCTTATCCTGTGCAGTACTCCTAGCTGGCTGAGCCGCCTGAGAGCGTATTCAGGATGTGTTTCTCTGAGTATTAGTTCTAGCTCATGTCTTATGCGGTCACCGCTTATAGCATCTAGCGCTGGGATATCTTTCTTAAGTAGTTGGGCGGTTTGTGGCTCAAGCTTGAACCCCAGTCGTTGCTCGTAGCGGATGGCTCGTATGATTCTGGTAGCATCGTCGCTAAAACTCTTTGGATACAGGATGCGGATGAGGTGGCTTTCCAAATCACTTTTACCCTGGCAGGGATCGATTAATTCTCCATAATCGCTTCGGTTGAGAGATATAGCCATGGCATTGATGGAGAAATCCCGTCGGAAGAGATCATCGTTAATAGTGCCTGGAGTGACCGTTGGTAGTGCACCAGGCTTAGCATAAGTTTCACTTCGCACAGTAGTCATGTCCAGAGTGAACTTGCTGTAGCTAAGCTTGGCAGTGCCAAAGCGAGGGTGGACAATCAGGTTTGCTTGACTAACTTTAGCTATTTGCTGGGCTAGTTTCACTGCGTTGCCTTCGATTACCAAATCCAGGTCGAAGTTAGAATAATCGAGAAACATATCCCGCACTGCACCACCAACAAGATATGCCCTTTGCCCCGATCGGTTGGCCTCCCTGCTAATAGTTTTAATCAACTCCAGAGCTTGCTGGGGGAAGTATTGCTCAATTTGCCAGGCAAAATTCACTGATTCCCTCATTTTATATTGTTTATTATATCATCGCCTTTAACTTGTCATCGCTGTTTCTTGTCTTAAAATATCTTGTTATGCCCCCAGAATATTCTTGTAAGAAGTGCCTCTTAATGCGATAATTGGAGCAAGCATAGGCTAATATAAAGCTTCGGTATTGTACTGAGAGAAAGGACGAGAAAGATTGCAGACGCGGCTGGCAAGTGAAGTATTGCAAGGCAATGTAAGAGCAACGGCAAAGTTAATGAGAGATGCAGAAGAGGGGTTGCCCAGTGCCATTGAAGAATTAAAGATTCTTTATCCTCATACTGGAAAGTCTTATATCATTGGCGTTACAGGCTCCCCGGGTTCGGGGAAAAGTACCTTGGTAGATGTGCTGGTAGATGCATTCAGAGGTAGAGACAAGAAGGTTGGTGTTGTCGCCATCGACCCATCCAGCCCCTTTAGTGGCGGAGCAGTATTAGGAGACAGGGTCAGAATGCAGCGGCATGCCTCGGATGAAGGCGTCTTTATCCGGAGTCTGGCTACAAGAGGTTGGCACGGAGGATTATCCAGGGCTACGGCTAATATTATTAATATTATGGATGCTATGGGGAAGGACATTATCTTGGTAGAAACTGTAGGTGTGGGGCAAGCGGAGGTGGACATAATGAATTTTGTCCATACCTCTATTGTGGTGTTGGTGCCTGGAGCAGGGGATTGGATTCAAACGCTTAAAGCTGGCATTTTGGAAATAGCAGATATCTTCGTTATAAACAAAGCAGACACAGAGGGCGCTAATGCGCTAGAGGTTGAGCTGCAGGCAATACTCCAGCTGAATGTTTATTCTCCTGAGGTGTGGAAGCCGAAGGTATTTTTGACTGAAGCAATCAACAATAAAGGAGTTGATAAGCTAGTCGAAGGGATTTACCAGCACAGGGAGTTTCTCGTTACCACTGGAAGTTATGGCACATACCTTAAGAATAAGGCAAGGCTAGAGTTAATGGAGGTGCTCCGGGGTTCCTTGATGGATCGCGTCTCTCAAGTGATCAACCAGGGTGACTATCTACAAAGATTGGTAGATGATTTAGCCAGCAGAGATACTGACCCTTACTCAGCTGCCTCAGAGATTATTAAAAAACTATCACAGGAAGGTATTTTTTAGATATGTTAATCTGCTTGGTTTTTACCGTGTGTTTTGGTTTGTTATAGCTATCTTCGTCTGTATCATCTCGTTGTGTAGTTAGCAAGAGCAGTTGACATACTTCGATGATAGCGGATAAAATACAGTGTTTTGTATAGGGTAATATGGCTGACGTAAAGCTTGATCCAGGTGAGAGTTTTGACAATCTACTGCGCAGATTTAACAGGCAGGTACAGGGGGATCGTATTTTAGCGGAGGTTCGCCGTCGCAGGTTTTATGAGAAACCCAGTGAAGCACGCCAGAGAAAAGAAGCGTTGAAGAGGCGAAAAAGCTCTAAGTAGCTAAGGTGATTTGCGAAGATAAAATAAGAGGAGACCTTAAAGAAGCACTCAAACAACATAACAGTGTAAGAGTTTCCACTCTGCGGTTGCTCTTATCTAACATAAAAAACGCTGAAATTGCACAGCAGCAGCCCCTTGATGAAGATAAAGTTCTTGATGTTATTGTTAAAGAAGTAAACCGGCATCGGGAAAGTATCGAGGCTTTCAAGCAAGGGAATCGCAATGACCTGGTAGCTCAAGAAGAGGAGGAGTTATCTATCCTTACGGAATACCTTCCCAAGCAGATGACCCGTGAGGAAATTATGGCTGTAGCGCAGCAGGTGATCCAGGCAGTCGGAGCTCAAGGAATAAGGGATAAGGGGAAGATTATGTCTCAGCTTATGCCCCAGCTCAAAGGCAAAGCTAGCGGAAGAGAAATCAGTAACGTGGTTTCGGAGTTAATTGCCAGTTTGTAAATTAATGGCAGTAGTCGTTTCTTGAGGCTGGTAATTAAGACAGCACAGAGCAGCAACGGGTAAGCAGTGTCACCATTATTTTACGCATAGCATGAAGTTCGCAATCATTGTCTTTCCGGGCACGTGGAGCGACCAGGGTGGAAAGGTTGTTTTTGGTTATTACATACCTTCATCGGAGTGAAACAGGAAACCAATCCTTATGAGTTTTTACATAATACTAAGCAGGTGTAGAAAGGTGGGCGCAAGCCATTTATTTTGAACTGGGGGAGACAACTAAGTTTGGGAGGCGATTAATGACTATTTCTAAGGAAGCTCTGGATGAAGTTGCTTTAAACGAAAAAGAATATAACCTCATTGTTCAACAAATGGGGCGGGAGCCAAATGAGGTGGAATTGGGGATGTTTGGCTCTTTATGGAGTGAGCATTGTGGTTATAAACATTCTAGGCACCTGCTTAAACTTTTACCTTCGAAAGGTAGGCATGTGGTAGTTGAGCCAGGTAAGGAGAATGCTGGGGTGGTGGATATTGGAGATGGGCAGGTGGTAGTAATGAAAATGGAATCGCATAATCATCCCTCGGTAATTGACCCATATCAAGGTGCAGCTACAGCTGTAGGTGGTGTTGTGCGAGACATCTTTACTATGGGTGCAAGACCCATAGCTTTGCTTAGCTCGCTTCGCTTTGGCCCTTTAACTGAACCTAATAATTGTTACCTATTAAAGGGGGTTGTTAGTGGTATTGCTGATTATGGCAATGCTATAGGAGTACCAGGTGTAGGCGGTGAGATATCTTTTGCTGATGTATATAGTGAGAATCCGTTAGTTAACGGATTATGTTTGGGTATTTGCCAGAGAGACAAATTGGTTAAAGCCAATGCCTATGGTGAGGGTAATTTATTAATGTTAGTAGGGGCTGACACTGGCCGTGATGGGATTCACGGTGCCTCCGGTCTAGCATCGCGCGCTTTTGAGGGTCGGAGAGAACAACAGTCAACGGTTCCAACAGGCAATCCTTTCTTGGAAAAACTGCTCATTGAAGCATGCCTTGATTTAGCACAGACTAATTGGATTATAGGGATGCAGGATTTGGGAGCAGCAGGCTTAACCAGCGCTACCGTAGAGTGTGCAGCAAGGGGTGGAGGAGGAGTGGAAATAGATGTGCTCAAAGTACCTTGTCGTGAAGAGAATATGACTCCTTATGAAGTGATGCTATCAGAATCACAGGAGAGGATGTTGGTGATTGTAAGGCGAGGCTGTGAGCAAGAAGTAAAAACACTATGCGCTCACCGGGGAATACCCTGTAGTATCATTGGGCGGGTTACTGGCGACAACCTGGCTGTAATTAAAGATGGAAATAGGGTTGTTGCTGAAATCCCGGTAAACATTTTAGTTTCTCCACCAGCTTATCGAAAACGAACTAGCAAGCCTGAATGGCTAGAGGAACTCCAATCATTAGATATAAGCATTATACCTGACCTTAAGCCAAGGCAATGCAATTCTGTTTTGCTTCGTTTGTTAGCTTCACCAAATATTGCCAGCAAGGAGTGGGTATATAGTCAATTTAACTATCAAGCTATGGATAACACTGTGGTTCCGCCTGGGAATGACGCTGCTGTGCTGCGGATTAAGGGGACCAAGAAGGGAATTTCCTTGACCACTGATGGCAATGGCCGCTATTGCTATCTCGACCCTTATTTGGGTGGTGTGATTAATGTGGCTGAAGCTGCCAGGAATTTAGTTTGCACTGGAGCTGAACCTATGGCTGTCACCGACTGTCTTAACTTCGGCAGTCCCGAAAAGGATGATGTCTATTACCAACTAAAGAGAAGCATTGAGGGCATAGCGCGAGCTTGCCGAGAGCTACGCCTTCCGGTTATCAGTGGCAATGTCAGTCTTTACAACGAGACTAAGGATCACCTTATTTACCCCACGCCTGTAGTGGGGATGGTAGGAATTGTGAAGGATATAAATAAATATTGCACTATGGCTTTTAAGGATAAGGGTGATTTAGTATTTCTACTTGGTGATGGGTTAGGGGATGGACTTGGTGGCAGTGAGTATCTAAAATTGGTACATGGTCTGGTAAAGGGGCTACCGACTATTGATTTAGATCTGGAAAAGAGGGTGCAGCGTTGCTGTCTGGAAGCCATAGAGAGGGAGTTTATCAAATCTGCTCATGATTGTTCTGAGGGTGGATTGGCGGTAGCTATTGCAGAAAGTTGTATTACCGGCAACATCGGCTTTAGGAGAGCTGACTGGAGACCACGAGATAGATTAGATGGAACTTTCTTTGGCGAGCATCAATCACGAATTGTGGTATCGGTATCACCTGACTCAGTGGCAAAGCTAGATAGGATAGCTACTAAGTGGCGGGTGCCATTAACTTTGCTAGGAAGTGTTGGTGGTAAACGCTTAACAGTGAAAGGTTATATTGATTTATCCTTAGCTGAGATAGAGGAAGCCTGGCGGAATGGGTTGAAGCGGCTGTTAAACTAGAAAGCATTCTCTTTTCTAAAGAAAAGGCATAAATAAACTCAAGAAAATGGCAGAAATTTATCCATTTCGTGGGATACGCTATAATCAGAAAAAGGTTAAGGGTTTAGCTAATGCCATCTGCCCTCCATATGATGTTATCACTCCTCAGCAGCAAGAACTTTACTATAAGAAGAATGATTACAATGCCATCCGCCTGGAGTATGCGATGGATCGGCTTAGTGCCAATACCATAGATAACAAATATACCAGGGTAGCCAGTACCTTTCAGCGATGGCTTAAGGAGAGGATTCTTCGGGGTGATGCTCGCCCAACTTTTTATCTCCATGATCATTATTTCACCTATTTAGGGAGGGAAAGAA
>CAZILT010000106.1:0-12644 GCA_964540185.1 uncultured Dehalococcoidales bacterium | reverse complement strand
CTTCATACCACCCTGGCGCCTCGCCAATAAAAAATAGTTCAGCATCCTCAGGACCCTCCCCAGGCACCACCTTGGTGCGATGCCTGGCCAGCTCACATTCTCGGCAAATTTCAATCTCCCTGTATAGCTCGGTTAAAGCTGACATCTAACCTGATAATAACATGCCTAGCTTTGATGGTCAATTTAGACTATGTTACTCCTCCTCTTCATCCTGTTCCCAGATAGGCTCGGTGAACTGGTCAATAAACTCGGCTGTAGCTTGCTTGGCTATCCTCTCCATCTCCTCACTCGTTTCCTTAGCCAGATTGCTTAGTTCAGTTAGATTAATGTTGATTTCCAACATTTTGGTTAGTACCTTGAGCACTGCTAAAGAAGCCTTGGGATTTGCTATTTGAGTGGCATATGATGGCACCTCGCCTAGCAAGCAGATGCCCTCCATGCCTCGCTCCTTAGCTCTGCCTAGAATTAATCCATTGAGCCCGGCAATACGGAGGTCGCCTCTAAGAATAACATTGTGCTTATTTAACTCACTGATTAACTCTTGCTTTGTAGCTACTCCCCAGACTTTTGCTTCCTCGCTGTGATGAATCCTGGTCACAGCAGCAGCACAGCTATATACTCGGCCTACCCTGAGTTTCTGGGCTATATCCAGGACGCAGTTAACCAGCTCGTACCCCTTGGAGCTGGGCTGTTCCTCGCCGATAAATAACACCAGGCCTCTGCCGCTGTTATTATCCTGCCAGTAGTAAAATTTATTCTCGGGGAAGTGAGGGCTTTCAACCACATTATCTCTTACCATAACGCCCACTGGCTCAAAGAAATTAGCCGACTTAATTTCCCCTATTTCCACAGCATTTAGCTTTTCCTTCAGGTAGTTTGCCGCTATTAAGGAAACATTGCCAATGCCCGGCCATGAGGCAAACATAGGGCATCCTTCCGGGCATGGCTGCTTGTGGAGTTTATACAGATTGTTTTGCTTTGCTGGCATTGATATTCCTTGCTGCTCCTTAATTGTAACAGTTTCAAAATTAGATTTCGTATTTCACCCTTTGGCTGCCACTGACAGGCTAGGGCAATATAAGTGAGGGGTTCGCAGGACCCCATTAACCCATCTTGCCTCACATCCTATGCCAGAAACTTCTTTCAAAGCTTGGTAGATGTTGCCAGAAATCATGGTATCCTTTACTCGCCCCACTATGTTGCCGTTTTCCACCTTGTATCCTAGCAAAACATTGCCGCCGAAATCACCGCTTAGAAGGTTACCCTGGTCAGCCCCTATAAGATACTCCACGATTAAGCCTTCCCTTATGTCCTGCACCATGTCCTCAAAGGAAACCTCTCCTTCCTTTATAATAAGGGAACTTATAGCCGGCTTTATTTGTAGACTGTCCCCAGTTCGTCTGCCGCTACTGGTACTGTGAGCGCCGGCTAAAGCCGCTGTTTGTAAATCATACAGGAAATTGGACACTACACCTTCTTTAATAACAGATATGCGCTGACCGGGCACCCCTTCATCATCACAGGGAGAACTGTTCAAACAGTAATCTAAAGTGGCATCATCCCATAGGCTGAGCTTTTTGTCAAAAACTGGCTCTCCCAACCTGTCCTTCAGTGGTGAGGCTCCCTCCAAGACGGTCTTGCCATTAAAGGCCACTGCCAGTGGAGTTAAAAAAGCGCTGGCTACTCCATGGGGGGTGAAAATCACTGGCAGCGGCTTAGCAGGCACAGTGGCCTTTTTCTTGGCCATCTGTAGTTGCTTAATCACTCTGTCAGCCACAATGTCAACCTTATCAGGCAAACGACAGGAGCTTTCGCTGTCGCCAACGAAAAGCATGTCTGTATCCTGGATAAGGATGCCTTCCAGTCCAAGGCTGAAGAAGCTCTTGTCATAACTGGCTTTGCCACCTTGAGAATTGATTACGCCAACTGAGCTTGTTCCCTTGATTACTCCGGCATCACAAAGGACATTAGGGGCATATTCCCTGACCCTGGCTATAAGCTGATTGCCATACTCAATCATTTCCGCCATCGTTATTCTTTCTACTTTGGGGTCAAAGATATTGACCTCCGGGTGGTCCTTTAAAGGGGGGAATATGAAATTGGCCGGTAGGCCAAATTGAGATGTTTCTATAGCCATATCGAGCAAAGTTTCCACCTCATGTCCCTCGCCCTCTCCCTTCAATGATAGGGATAGGTGAGGGACAGTGGCTGCTGAGAAGCCAATCTTGCCCTCTTTGAAAATTCGCAGGGCAACACTGCTGCTTCCCTTGGTCTCAATTTGTTTCAGCTTATTAGCCTCAAAATGGACTGGCGTTTCCTGAGAGGAAACCCAGAAAACCTCGGCTTGCTCAGCTACTCTTTTAGCACAGCGAAGAATCTCCTCAAGATATTCCATCTATTTGCCTCCAACCAAGCATTGGCGGATTCTGATATGTGGGCTGCCGTTAGATACCGGTAATGGCGATTGGCCTCCTTTGCCACAACCTCCGCCCTGATTCATCTTCAGGTCGTTGCCAATGGCGTCTATATTGCCCAGTGTAACGAATACATTGCCGCTTAATACCACCGGGCGCAGCAATTCGGCTAACTTTCCATCGCGGATTGCATAAGCTTCCCCGGCGGAAAAGGTGAACATCTCCAGGCTGGTTTGCCCTCCATACCAGTCCTTGACATAAATACCCTCTTTGATGTCGCCCAGTATATCCTCAAAGGATACTGTGCCAGGCTCAATAAAGGTGTTGGTCATCCGCACTATGGGAGGGAAGAGATAGTTAATGGCACGTGCATTTCCGGTAGGCTTCTCTCTCATTTTAGCTGCCGTTTCCCGGGAATGGAGTCTCCCCACCAGGACGCCCTCGTGAATAAGGTAGGTTTTTGCTCCTGGCGTTCCCTCATCGTCGTACTTATAGCTTCCTCTCAAAGTAGGAATAGTGGCATCGTCAATGATGTTAAGATGCTTACCGCCAAATCTCCGCCCTAAATCCATGATGTTACGCAACTGCTCATTCTGGTAGACGAAATCCGCCTCCGATAAATGCCCGAAAGCCTCGTGAGCGAAAACCCCAGCTAAAACCGGATCTAAAATGACCGTGTGCTGGCCTCCCTTTACCTGAGGAGCATGAAGAAGGGCTGCTGCACGCCTGGCTATCTCTTCCACCTGGCTATGCATACCTTCTATGGCGGAAAAATCTCCCTTACTGCCCAAGCTCAACCCCGCCTGCTGGACATCATTGTTCTCTCGAGCTATGGCTGTCAGTCGCAGGGTAAGGTCTGGTTTAGCTTGCTCTATGTAGCTGCCTTCGGAATTGGCGAAAATAGCTTTGCGCCTGACATCACGATAAGCGATGTTTGAGCTTTGAATCTTGGGCGTGCTTAACATAATATCATTATATTCATCAAGAAGCTCTTTCTTTGCTGCCAGTGGCATGGTTGTTGCGTCGCTTTTTACCGGAAAAGTCACTATATCCACCAGAGGCTCTGCCGGGGAAAACTTAATCTCTTCTCTGGCAGCCAATCTTGCCTCGCTTACCGCCAGAGATACTTTATCACGCAGCTTGTCAGGGTTATTAAAGCTGACAAATCCCCATCCGCCTTTAACCAGAGCGCGCACATTGCCGCCAGAGCTGCTGACTCTGTTTATTTCCTCCAGCCGCTGGCCTCGGTAAACGATATTGGTGGCCTGGCTTTCCTCAAAATGAGCCTCAATATAGTCGGCGTTATGCCTTTTCAGAGCATCAACAATTTGACGGTGCATGCTTTAATTGTAGTTCTTTGGGTGAGCAAAGACAAAAGGCCAGCCTAGAGAGCACCCCATGACCAGATGGCAAAACCGTTCCACAGGACAATGAGGAACATCCCCAGGTCCAGTGTTTTCAACAATCTGCCTCGCTTAAACAAAAGCAGAGCCATAGCTATTGCAGAGGAAATCAGTCCTTTAAGCAGCATGCTGCTGCCAAATCCCATGGCGGCAACCGGGTTGGGCTCACTGCTTCCAAGTGCGAGGGCACTTCTAGTCAAACCTGCATCTAGGATATTTAGCCCCACAAAAACAATAGCGAAGAGGATGACTTTCCTTAGTTTTGGTTCAGCAATTGTCAAGCTAAGCTTTGTCATGACTTAAGTCCTAGGACTTGAGTATAGCACATCCCCGGAGCAAATTGGCAATATTGTTTACTTGTTCACATGATTAGTGACAGGGGGACTCCTTCTCTGTTATTGCGAGCCGAAGGCAGACAATTTGTTAAAGCAATGTAGGCCCGAAGAGGTCAAAATAGCTTTTTCCCAGGCTCTGTTATATACTTATCTTGACTGAGAGCATTTAAAATTAGTATATAAATAACTATGCCCAAGGTGGATTTTAACAACAAAAAAGGAGGGTATGTGAATGAGATCTAGTCTTATCGGTAAGATTGAAAAAGCTAAAAGATATGCTCAGGAACCAGGCCGTGTCACCCTGTCAAGTCTCACGGCTGATTTCCATGGAGATAATAATAACTACAAGTTAAGCTATACTGACGGGAAATGGCAATGCTCCTGTCATTTCTTCTCTCAATGGGAAACCTGCAGCCATACCATGGCGCTGCAGCAAATGCTGAGCAATATGCTGCCCAAGGAGGCTCTTACCTCTCCTCTAGTTACTCAACCTTAGAGATTGGAACATTTGGCGGCATAATCTAATGCCTCTGCCACAGCAAACAGAGAGCCAGTAACACAAACAAGGTCATTCTCCTTAGCTGTAGATAAAGCTTGAGAGAGCCCCTGAGCTATGCTATCGGTAGCTCCCGGCTTAATGCCCCATTTAGCGAATTCAGCAGCTATAACTGAAGGGGAAGCAGCACGAGGATGTGAAGAGCGCGTGACGATAACCTGAGGTGAGAGTGGAACTAATTGTTTCACTATTCCTGGTATGTCTTTGTCACAGGATATTCCTAGGATGAGGAAAATTTGGTCGTAATTGAAGTATGCTTTGATGTTCTTCACCAGCCTTCTCATTGATGCCACATTATGAGCTCCGTCAATTACTACCATGGGCTCGTGATTTATAATCTGGAATCTCCCGGGCCACTTAACCTGTGCCAGCCCCCGGGCAATATCCTCAGTGGAGATATGGGAACCTGAAGTTGCCAGGACTTCTAGAGTGGCTATGGCAGTGGCGGCGTTCTCCAGTTGGTAATCACCCAAGAGAGGAATAGTAAGTTGGTGAGTGCCAGTTTTGCCTTGGACCACAAATGATTGCTGATGAAAGTCACCAGCTACCTTGTGCCAGGTAATATCTTTACCTACCTGAACCAGGCTCGCCCCTTGCTGGCGGCAAACAGCACTAATTACCTGAGAGGCCTGTTTCACCTGAGGAGAGCTCACCACGAAACTGCCAGGTTTAATAATGCCTGCTTTTTCACCGGCTATCCTATCCACGCTGTCACCCAGAACCGCAGTGTGATCCAGGCTGATGGGAGTAATGACACAAACCTCTGGTTTAGTCACATTGGTGGCATCGAGCCTGCCCCCCAGGCCTACCTCCAGCACTTGAAAATCCACCTTTTTCTTGCTGAAATAGGCGAAGGCAAGCGCTGTCAATGCTTCAAAGAAGGTGAGAGGCTGGCTTGCCTCTGCTTCACGGTGTTTGGGGCTCTGTCCCACTACAGCAGCATTTACTGAGTCGAAATAAGGCTTAAGCTCCGTCATCAAAGAGGCAAACGCAGATTGGGAAATTAAACTGCCGTCCACTCTGATGCGCTCCCTTAAGGTGTGAAGATGAGGAGAGGTATATAACCCTGTTCTGTAGCCGGAGGTGCTCAAAACCTGAGCAATCATGGCAGCTACGCTTCCTTTGCCCTTAGTGCCAGCTATATGGACTGTCCTGGCTGCCAGTTGTGGGTCACCTATGCGATGTAAAAAATCCTCTACATGCTTCAAGCTATAACCGGATGAAGCATAAGAAATTCCAGGGATGTTCTCGTAATTGACAAAACTATTAAGATACTCTTCTGCCTGGCTGTAATTCATTTTACAAGGTCGTTTAGCGATCCCTCCTGTCATTCTGAGCACAGCGAAGAATCTCACACCGCTCAGGACAGGATCCGCGAAGAATCTAGTCCCTTCGCTGCCACTCAGGGTGACAAAATAAGTACAGTTATTTTACTTGGCTTTAATTTAAGGCCATCCTCTGCTATTATCCACTTAGCACAATGAAATTCATAGATAAGCTACTTAATATTAGCCGAAAAAACGAAAGTTTGCTTTGTATCGGGCTTGACCCTAACCCGGACCTTATGCCCCGGGTGGATATTTTAGCATTTAATAAGGCTATCATTGATTCTACCCATGACCTAGTATGTGCTTATAAACCCAATCTGGCTTTTTATGAAGCTCTGGGAATCAAAGGACTCACTGCCTTGCAGAAGACAATTGAATATATACCTGCTGATATACCCATAATCGGCGATGCCAAGCGTGGCGACATAGGTAATACTGCTAAAGCTTATGCCAAAGCCCTTTTCTCCACCTTCGGCTTTGATGCTGCTACGGTGAATCCTTATCTAGGCTTCGATTCCATAGAGCCCTTCATTAGCTACCAAGATAAAGGGGTATTCATTTTATGCCGCACATCAAACCGAGGCGCTTCGGATTTTCAAGACCTCCGTTGCACCACCGGCCCTCTGCTGTATGAGGCGGTGGCTCAGAAAGCCAGAGAATGGAATGTTCATGGCAATATTGGTCTGGTGGTGGGGGCTACCTATCCTCAGGAATTGAAGAGCATCCGCTCAATTTGTGCTGAGATGCCTTTGCTCATCCCTGGCATTGGTGCTCAGGGCGGCGATTTATCTCTGGCGGTTAGCTATGGAGTGGATGCTAAGGGAGAAAAAGCAATCATCAATGTATCGAGGCAAGTCCTTTATGCTTCGAAGGAGAAGGATTTTGCTCAGGCAGCCAAGAACACAGCCGAAAAAATACGCAGCCAGATTAACTCCTATTTGTTTTCTATTAAAAAGACAAAATGAGAGTGTTTATTTTGTCACCCTTGAGCGATAACGAAGGATCTAGATTCTTCGTGGAGCCTGTCCTGAGCGGTGTGGGATTCTTCGCTGTGCTCAGAATGACAGGAGGGATTGCTTAATGGCCCCAAGAATGGTTGTGGACATAAAAATCGGGGATATAGTTCGACTGCGCAAACCACATCCCTGCGGCAGTTATGAATGGGAGGTAGTAAGGGTTGGAGCTGACATAGGCCTGAAATGCCTTAAATGCCAGCGAAAGGTGCTTTTGGGGAGAGCCGTTTTTGACAGAAGATTAAAATCAGTTGTTTCCCAATGTGATCAGGATTTCAGCCTAAGATAGTCCGGTACAGGTTAAGGAGCCAGGAGGGAGGAAAGCGTGGCTCGCTGCATTTTCCACATTGATTTGGATGCCTTCTTCGTTTCTGTAGAGCAGGTGCTTAACCCTATGCTAAGGGGGAAGCCGGTAATTGTTGGTGGAGACCCTGAGCGGCGTGGTGTGGTAGCCTCTGCTTCTTACCAGGCACGACCTTTCGGCATCCATGCTGGTATGTCTTTATCTAAAGCTCGCTGCCTCTGCCCGCAAGCTATTTTTATCCAGGCTAATTTCTCGCGCTATAGACAGGCGTCACACAAGTTCATGACAATCTTGGCTGATTTCTCTCCGTGTATTGAGCCTTTGGGGATTGATGAAGCATATCTCGATGTTACTGGATGCGAAGGGCATTACGGCTCTTTTCGCCAAATGACGTTAGCTATAAAAGAGCGACTGCATAAGGAGCTGGGGCTCACTGCCTCAGTGGGCATCGCCACATGCAAAGTAGTGGCCAAAGTTGCCTCTGATTTATGTAAGCCTGATGGATTATTGGAAATAGCTCCTGGAGAAGAGCGCCACTTCTTAAGTCCTCTTCCAGTGGCTAAATTACCCGGGGTGGGCAAAAAAACAGGGCAAGTATTACAGCAGATGGGTGTAGTCACTATAGGTGAGTTAGCTTCGCTTCCTTTGAACATAGTGGAAGAGCACTTTGGCAGATTCGGGATAGTAATTCACCGCTATGCCAATGGGATAGATGACCGAAAAGTAGAAGCCCCTGGCGAATCTAAGTCTATTAGTAAGCAAATCACTTTTGCTCAGGATACTTTACAGCACCATTTTCTGGAGGCTAACCTTCACCACTTATGCCAGCAAGTCAGCACAGAGCTACGCAGCCAGGATAAGCAGGCGAGCTGCGTAACTTTAAAGTTGAGATATGGTGACTTCAGGACTGTTACTCGCCAGACTACCTTAAAACGGCCCAGTAACATCAGTCAGATTATTTTTGCCATAGCTATGCAGCTACTGAGCACTGCTTTAGCACGAGAGAGAAAGCCAATCCGTCTTATAGGTGTTAGAGTATCAGGTCTATGTGGCGAGGGAAAGCAACTTGGCATGTTTGATTCCCACAGTGAGAAGCTGGAGCGTCTGGATAAGGCTATTGACCGGATTCGGAGGAAGTATGGCTCGGCATCCATAAAGGCAGGTAAGGACGATTCCGCGCTTAACTGTCGTCCTGAGCGCTAGACTGGATATCAGCCCTGAATATTTGTATGAGCCTCTTTTGCCTGCGGTCCAGAATAGCGGCTGGATTACCAAGCAATCCGTGGTGTAGGTGAGAGTGTTTACCAATTAGATTTCCTAATTGATGTCAAGCCCCCTATTAGCTACAATGTCACTCTGAGCCCTTCGCTTCTTGTCATTCTGAGGGAGAGAAGCGACTGAAGAATCTCGCTCAGGATAAACTCCGCGAAGAGTCTGAAAGAGATTCTTCGCCCGTAGGGCTCAGAATGACAAATAGGGTTGCTAAACAACCTCTGGGTAAGATTTGACTTATCTGCCTGTATTTGTTATCATAATGGTGCTAAGCGAAGGTTAGATTTTGCTTGGTAAAGGAGGTGGCACGATGCGGCAAGCATTATTGTGCGTGTGGATATTTCCCAATAATAGCTCCCCGCTGGTGCCAGGGGGTAGCGGTTAGTAGTGGAGATACACTGGCGGGGAGCATGCGGAAGCCCCGAGCTCTTCGGCGGTTTTATTGAGCTCTGATAATGAGGAGCAAAGGTTGTTCAGTCTGTAACTGAAAGGAAGAGTAGGGGTTAGAAATCGAATAGAGAGTATTCTCAAGCGAGCCTCAAATTTGAGGCTCGCTTGATTTTATCCATCTTCAAGTGTAATCAAAGCGGTGCTACTGACTTTCCTGGGGGCATCCACGGGTGATAATATTTGACTTGTCGCTTTGATTTTCCTGGGGAGGATACCCAGTTGGTGCTTAGTCATAAAAAGGTGTAACAGAAAAAGGAGGTAGGATATGACACGGTTCAAATCAGAAGAAGCAGAAAAGGAAGCAGCAAGAGTGATCTCAGCGATGATGGCCTCGAGTGCCAGGACGGCTCCCAAGGCTCGAGGAATTGATGCCATAGAGACGATGATTGTCGATGGTGACGATCTCCAAATTCTGGTGTGTGCTATGGAGGATAAAGCGAAGGAGCAACCACCCCACCTTTGTTCAATTTTTGATAGGGATGCTCGCAATGTCAGAAACTCCAGTTGTGTATTGTTAATAGGCGTTGTAGGTGACCCCAAGAAGATTGAGAGACCATTGGACTGTGGTGCCTGTGGATACAAAGGGTGTGAGCAGTTGCTTAAGGCAAAGAAGCGACAGGGAAAGGACTTTAGCGGCCCTGTTTGCATATTTCAGGCAATTGACCTAGGTATTGCTCTGGGTTCAGCAGTGAAACTGGCTGGCGGACTTAATGTTGACAACCGCATTATGTACACTGTTGGGGCTGCGGCAAAGAAATTGCGCCTTCTGGATTCTGATATCATCATTGGTATCCCATTATCCGTAACAGGTAAGAACCCCTATTTTGATAGGAAGTAAAGCATTAGGGCTATAGACAGCTGCATTGGACTGCATTACTACCTGGGATACTTTTAGCTGAGATGACGTTGACCGATGTGGATGGGCTGTGCTATCGTGCTGGTTACTCTAGGTCTGTTCAATAACCCCGATGAGATGGAAGGTAGAGGCCAGTGTAGTTCTGCCAGCCGGGGGTTAGGAGATTTGAGGCGAGTAGATTGAATTCATTTGACAGGCAATGGCAGCGGTGGTTCCCTGAAAGCAGAGGCGAAGAGCCTGTACAACCTGTACGCCGCGGAGGCCACCATAAAGCTATTATAATTATAGCTTCGGTTATCATTCTGTTTATCGTCCTGGATATATCAAAAGGAATCTATACTGAGTGGTTATGGTTCAGCAGCCTGGGCTATAGCAGCGTCTATACTACTATCCTGAAGACCAGGCTGTTAGTCTTCTTCTCGGCAGCCATCATCTTTTGCACCTTGTTTTTGGGTAACTTGGTGCTAGCTGCACATCTGGCACCCAATAATAGGGCGCATTTCTGGCCCTGGGCCATAGTGCGCCGATCGCAATGGACGGCCAAGTTAGCTGTTATCCTGGCGGTGGTAGTGCTCAGCTTGATATTTGGTTGGGTGGCGCAGGGAAATTGGCAAATTGTACTTCAATTCCTCAACAAACAACCCTTTGGCAGCGGTGACCCGGTTTTCCACAAAGAGATTAGTTTTTATGTCTTCTCGTTACCTTTCTTTCACATGCTTAGAAGTTGGTTCCTGGGTGCATTGATAGTCACCCTTATCGGCAGCGCCGTGATGTATGTTTTGAGCTATGGGACGCAGCGGCTTAGGTTTGACCTTACCAAACCGGTGTTAGCCCATCTTGGCGGTCTGGCCATGGCAGTTCTGGGCCTTTTCGCCTGGGGCTACTGGCTTGGCATTTGGGAACTGGTCTTCTCCAAACGGGGGGTCGCTTTTGGAGCCAGTTATACTGATATACATGCCCAGCTTCCAGCGCAATGGATTCTTTTGGCGGTAGTGATAATCTGCATGGGAATCATTGTGGTTTCTCTATTGCGGCGTAAGTTTCGCTGGGCATTGTACTGCATCGGGGGTTGGATAGCGGCTGCTATCGTTGTTGGGGGTATATTCCCTGCCATGGTACAGCGCTTTCAGGTGGAGCCCAACGAGCTCGCTCGTGAGAAATCCTACATTGAGTATAATATCCAGTCTACTAGGGAGGCCTTCGCCCTAGGTGAGATTGAGGAGGAACCCTTTCCTGCAGAAGAGGCACCAAGCTACCAAGATGTAGCCCAAAACAAGGAGACCATCAGCAACATCAGGCTCTGGGACCATCGCCCATTAAAAGACACCTATAACCAGCTACAGGCTATTCGGCTATACTATGACTTCCATGATGTCGACGTCGACCGCTATATCATCGATGGTGAGTATCGGCAGGTCATGCTGTCGGCCCGAGAATTGTCTGCGGAGAAGCTAGCTGGAGAGGCGCAGACCTGGGTCAACCGCCGGCTACAATTTACCCATGGCTATGGTCTTGTTCTCAGCCCGGTTACAGAGATCAGCCCGGAGGGACTCCCCGAATTGATGGTAAAGGATATACCCCCCGTTGGTGACATCAATGTAGAGCAGCCTCAGATATACTTTGGGGAAAAGACCAGTGATTATGTAATTGTGAACACCGAGACCCAGGAATTCGATTATCCTATGGGGGGGGAGAATATCTACGGTTACTACCATGGTGAGGGCGGGGTTAATATAGGCAGTTTCTTTCGGCGCTTGGTTTATGCCTGGCAATTTGCCGAGTTCAATATCCTTATCAGTGGGGAGTTGACTCCCCAGAGCAGGGCGCTCTATTATCGAAACATTAGCGAGAGGGTGAACCACCTGGCGCCATTTTTGCAGTTGGATGGAGATCCATATCTGGTGGTAATAGATGGAAAGGTGCTCTGGATACAGGATGCCTATACCGTCTCTGACCGTTACCCCTATTCTGAGCCAATTGGCAGTGGGATAAACTATATTCGCAATAGTGTTAAAGCCGTTATCGATGCCTATGATGGCAGTGTCGCTTTCTATGTTACCGACCCGACGGATGCTTTGATACAGACCTACCAGGCTATCTTCCCCAAGCTGTTCGTTCCCGTGGAACAGATGCCCGACTCCTTACGAATTCACCTCCGTTATCCCGAGGATATGTTTAGCATCCAGGCCTCGGTATACCAAAGCTACCACATGACCGATGCCAGGGTTTTTTACAACAAGGAAGACCTGTGGGCTGTTCCCAAAGAGATTTATGCCGGAGGCGAACAGCTTATGGAACCATACTACATTATCATGCGCCTACCTGATGAGGATAAGGAAGAATTCATGCTCATATTACCCTTCACCCCGGTGGATAAGAATAACACCATTGGCTGGCTTGCTGCCCGCTGTGATGGGGAAAATTACGGGAAGTTGCTCGCTTATCACTTCCCTAAGGAGCGGTTGGTGTATGGCCCCAGCCAGATTGAAAACCGAATCCAGCAGGATACCGCCATCACTGAGCAGCTTGCCCTGTGGAGCCGTGGTGGCTCTCGAGTTATCAGGGGTAACCTGCTGATGATTCCCTTAGGCAAATCCAATCTATATGTGGAATCAGTCTTTCTCCAAGCAGATGCTGGTGGACTTCCAGAGTTAAAGAGAGTTATTGTGGCTGCCGGTGACAATATAGCTATGGAGCCCACGTTGAAGGAGAG
>CAZILT010000105.1:0-6315 GCA_964540185.1 uncultured Dehalococcoidales bacterium | reverse complement strand
TGGGAGGTAGGTTTAACTGTTCCTTCGCTTCAATCTTGTCTTGCCTTAGCTGAATACCATGTTGGGGTAATGTCACAGAAAAGTGAGCAGGATGTTGCTGCCTCCATTTGTTCTTTGCTTCAAGCCAAGGAATTACCCTGGCATCATTCCAGGGGCGATAAGGTGCATTCCTATGATTTACGAGCCTTGATAGATGATTTGTGGGTTGTTAGCTGCCATGATGCCTTATGTCTTCTGGGGATGAGATTGCACTGTAACGCTAATGGTAGTGGCAGGCCAGAACAGGTATTACTTGCCCTGGGTTTCTCTCAACTCCCTGAGTCCATTCACCGCACTAAGCTCATTTTGAAAGGGATGGTGCCCTGAGTTAAAGCTTACGGTGAGGTGGAGGGATAGCGAAATAATCTGACGAGGTAAATTATTGAAGCTTATGTTAGTTAGACATGGTGAAACATATTGGAATAGGGAACGGCGTGTTCAAGGGGGTGGCAGCGATATCGGGTTAAGCGAGGTAGGGTTAAGACAAGCTGATAGGCTAGCATTAGCCTTAAAGAATGAGAACGCTGCTGTTATAATTTCCAGTCCTCTGAAACGAGCCTTAGTTACAGCAGAGACCATAGCTCGCCAACACCGGTTACCTGTGGTAATTAATGATGGACTTAAGGAACTTGCAGTTGGGGAGTTGGAAGGTTTGTCTGTGTCGGATTTAAGCACCACCTTTACTCAGCATTTGATGGGATGGTGGCAGCCAGAGGGGTCAGGGAGGTTGCCCGGGGGTGAAAGTTTCCTCGAATTGCAGGAAAGGTCCTGGGCAGCCATTACAGATTTACTGGCGGGACACAAAGACGGCACTGTGGTAGCGGTCAGTCATTACTTTGTCATCTTAGCCATTATCTTTAAGGCATTGGGTTTCCCGTTGAATTATCTTACCAAGTTTAAGATGGATACCGGAGGAGTGAGTATTCTGGAGTTTAGGGATTATGAGGCCCGCCTGGTGGTGTTTAATAACACCTGTTATTAAACTGTGGCTGTGAGGTTTATCCCGAATGGAAACCCAGGAACTCGACGAAAACGATCTGTATGGGAAAGTGGAATTAGGGCTGAGGGTTAAAGATTTTATCAAGCAGCATAGCCTGATTTCGCCCGGAGGGATAGTAGTTGTTGGGGTATCAGGTGGTGGTGACTCAGTTTGTTTACTTCATGTCTTAGCGAGGTGGCGAAGTGAATTTGACATAAGACTACATATAGCCCATCTGAACCATCAGCTCCGGGGTGATGATTCAGATGCTGATGCTGAGTATGTGACTAGTTTAGCGAGCAAGCTTGGTATTCCGGTCACTATTGGTAAGCATGATGTGGCTGCTTATAGAGATAGCAGGAATTGCTCAATAGAGGAGGCTGCCAGGGAGCTACGCTATGACTTCCTGGCTCGAGTAGCTACTGATGTTGGAGCTGATCGAGTTGCAGTAGGTCATACTCGGGATGACCAGGTGGAAACCATTTTGATGCATATATTGCGGGGAGCGGGAACTTCTGGGCTGTGTGGTCTTAAGCCCTGTTCACCTATTCCATCTGAAAGCCATCAGCGGTCAGCTACCGGCTATCGGATTTTGGTAATACGACCTCTTCTTGATGTCACCAGAGAGGAAGCAATGAGCTATTGTCAAGAACAGCAGCTTGAGCCACGGGTGGATTCCTCTAATCTTTCGTTGTCCTTCTTTAGAAATCGGCTTCGTCTGGAGCTTTTGCCGTTGCTTAGAGAATATAACCCAAATGTGGATGAAGCGCTGCTTCGCCTGGCTAAAATCGCTGGTGATGACGTCTCCTTCCTTGAGCAGCAAGCTTTTGAGTTATGGGATGAGGTAGCTAGACAGGAGGGTGATGTCATTTATCTGGATAACGGCAAAAGCAGCGCCTTGCCCGTAGCTTTGCAAAGGCAGTTAGTGAGGTTGGCGGTAGGCAGGCTTTTAGCAGATATTACCGACATTGAGGCTAATCACATTGAGGCGATAAGGAGTTTGCTGGGTAAACCGGTGGGCAAAAGAATTTCTCTACCCCACGGTCTTGTGTGTCGTAGAGAATATGATGCAGTTGTGTTAGGCTTATCCTCACCTTCGCCATGTCCCCTTCCACCGTTTCATGGTGAGTTTCCTGTCAAAGTGCCCGGGGAGACAATTTTGCCCGGGTGGCGGGTGACAGCCGGCATCACTCAGCGGTCAGCAATTAATACTCAGTATGTAAGGAAGCATCCCCCTTTCTCAACCGTTGCTGAACTTGATTGGCATCGAGCGGGGACTGAACTATTTGTTCGTCAGTGTCAGATGGGAGATAGATTTCAACCCTTAGGCATGAGTGCACCCAAGAAGCTTAAGCATTTTATGATTGATGCTAAAATACCCCTTTCATGGCGAGAAAATATCCCTTTGGTTTGCTCTCGTGAGCAAATTATCTGGGTGGTAGGCTGGCGCATCGATGATAGGGTCAAGGTCACTGGGGCCACTAGAAAGATTCTTCGTTTGGAGTTTATCAAGTCATCATGAGAACAGTTGTTTGACTGTCACCCTGAACGATAGCAAAGGGTGTCTGGGTTGTTCGCGGAGCCTGTCCTGAGCGGCGTGAGATTCTTCGCTGCGCTCAGAATGACAGGAAGTGAATGGATCAGAATGACAGGGGGTCAAGGGCTCAGAATGACGGCTTCCATTGTCACCCTGAGCGAAGCGAAGGGTCTAGGTTCTTCGCCTGCGGCTCAGAATGACAAAGTATGGCTCAGAATGACAAGTAGGATTGCTAAATAAGGTTCATGAAAGCAGTGGATAGAGAATTGAGGGTGCGGCATCTCACTGTTGATGAAGCCGTGTTTCGACTTGACCAGTACCTTAGTGATGCTTTTATGGCTGGTTTGCCCTCTGTGCGTATTGTTCATGGTAAGGGAACAGGGACACTACGCAGTGCAGTGCACAAAGTGCTGGCCAAGCACCCTTTAGTTAAATCCTTCCGCCTCGGTGATTATGGTGAGGGCGACTATGGCGTCACCGTAGTTGAGCTGGCACATCGGTAGCTCCTGTTTTGAAGCACAATTTATTTAGCTTTAGAGGCTTATAAGTTACTAGCTCTGGATGTCCACAGGGTGGTGTGGTTAGTCCCCGGCAGGAAATGTAGCAATTAGCAGTGCAGCCGGTGATAGGCTTGAATCTGCCATCAGCTTGTTTCTTGGCGAAGGGTAAAGGCAGACCATGGCAGTTCGGGATGTTTTTGGAATCACTCTCCACAGCCCTGAGCTCCTGGCAAGTGGCATAAGTCATTCCTTTAGCTTCAACCAGGTTCCTTAATTTGTGGTGAAAATCCAGTCTCAAGTCTTTACGCAGGCGATAACCCCCTCCTGACCAACTTCTTTCGTAGATGTATTCCTGTTCGAATCTGTTAGCTGCCAGCGCTGACCGAGCACGGATAATTTTATATATACGTTGCCATGTACTTGTGGTCTTATAGTCAGTAAAGTTCGGGCTTTTCTGGGATAGCCGGCCTGTACTGGTGATGATATGCCTGGTCCCGGTGGCAGCGAAGATATCAGCTAGCTCAGCTAGTTTATCAAACCAAGGATCGCCATAAAGGGCTTGGAAAAGGTGGATGAAAACAGGGTCGAATCGAATGATAGTGTCTATGCCTAATTCAGACAGCTTACGCACAGTAGCCACTCTAGCATAAAATGGAGGTGCCCCGGGTGATAGAAGTTCGAGTATTTCGTGGGTTCCTTCTATGGTTGTGGCTATGAGTTTGGGTTTGTAGTTGATAAAATCTGGCAATTCTAGCAGAAATGATGGGTCTCCCTTGGTGGTGATGAACAAAGATACGCCATAGTCCATTAAAAGCTGGACGAGCCTGTTAACTTCTACTTTTAATTCAGATATATCCTGACAGGGGTCGGAGACAGTAGATAAGGAAATTGGCGGGCACAGGGTTAACTTTTTAAGGTCTTTCTCAACTAGCTCAGGCAGATTATTATAAATTAGGGTATCCTGGGAATAGTTGGCATAAATAGCTTCTCTGGCATAGCAATAAATACAATTATGTAAGCATTGGTTTGGTCCTGGGGGCGTGACATTGATAATCCAGCAGTGAAAGCATTTCCGCTCCGGGTTGGTGTAAGGGAAATCATGAAAGGTCGAGCCTTTTTTGGCGATTAACTTTATTGGCATTGCCTTCATTTTATCATTGATCTGGTATTGTAGAGTTTTCTCGAGGCAGAGCTTGAGAACGACTTTGCTTGATTCTGGATATTTTGGGTAAGAGCTCAATATTGCAACCTTCAATCTAGCAAAACCTAGGTAGTGGGTCAATTTGAGTAGCAGATATATAAATACCCATCAATCCTATGATAGCATTACGGCGTGGAACGGCAATTTGGTGTTGGTCTCGCTGTTGGATTTCTTATTTCGGGAGCGGCAGCCATTTTGATTACTGTCAGCCAGCAGTTAGGGATTGCACTAATTGTAGTGGCAATAATACTAGGGTTCTTGTTTGTCAATCCTAAGTCCCCAGTAAGAAAACAATGGTGGTTAGTGTCGGGGAAACTTGGCGTTGTGTGTATAAATAATAGGGGGTTTGGTAATGTGGGAGTTGGTGATAAGTATTTAACTATTGATATTGGTTTAAGGGCGGTCTCAGTTATTCAAGTTGATAAAATAGTCCTCAAAATAGGGCGTAAGCAGTTATTATCAGATTGGGTATCTAAAAGAGTTGAAGCAGATGAAACCCAATACATAAATTTCATAAGACCGAGTTGGCTTTGTGCTGGAAATTATGAAGCCTATTTAATCGCATATACACCAGATGGAATCTCAAAATCAGAAAAGTTCCCATTAATAGTTGATAGCCAGTGAAACAATCTCTTCAATTGTCCCAATATGATTACTTATCCCTGCTGCTATTGCCGGTGTCTTCGGACAAGGATTAGTTAAAGTCTTATGTGGGCGAGCAATGTTATAATACATGAAGTGAAGAGCTACGGCGTATTCTGCGTTCTCTATCTTTTTAGAGAACGCATTGCTCAACCTGGTAAATCTTCTCATGCTCGTTCGCATTGTTAAATTCTGCCGTTCATTACACTGAATATACTTACAGGGTAGGTTATGCAGGGTTTTATCTTGGTATTTGGCATATGTCTTACCAACATCACGGAGTAACCTAGTAACTGTGACCTTAGCTATATCGGTCAGTCGGCAAGTAGCACGAATAGAATTATCCTCGACCAGAGCTTTTATAACTTCCCACATTCAACATCCAAGTGCAACAGCCGTAGAAGCGACTTCAAATGGTGTTTTAAACCCCAGACACTTCATTGGGCGATTGTTTATCAGCCACTCTATCCGAGCAATTTGCTCATCTGTGATTTTACTAAAGTCAGTTGCCTTTGGCAAGTGCCTCCTGACGAGCCCGTTGATGTGTTCATTTGTCCCTCTCTGCCATGAGGCATATGGACGAGCAAAATAGCAGTTCACTCCTGTTTGTGCTGTTATATCTTCGTGCCCCGCATTCTCTGTGCCATTGTCCATAGTTAATGTCTTCCTTATTGCTTCAGGCATTTCTATAAACCGTCCCACTACCACATCTGTTGTCTCCTGTGCTGTCTTACGATTTAGCTTTGTCAACAGCAACAACCGACTCTTCCTCTCTGTAAGACTGTTTAATGCAGCAAGACTCTTGCGGGATACAAGGCTGTCTCCTTCCCAATGCCCAATCTCAAAACGATATTCAGCTTCCACAGGTCTTTCCTCTATGGATACCCTGTTGGGTATCTTCGTCCGTTGTTCCTTTCTGCCTATGCCCTTGTTCTTTCGTTTCCTATGACCACGACATAAAAAGGCAATGAGTGTTTCCCTGCCCTCTGTCTCAGGGTGATAAATATACTGATAAATTGCCTCATGGCTGATGCTTAACCCAGGATGTTCCAGTGAAAGCCTCCCAGCTATGAGTTCAGGTGACCACCCAAGCTCAAGCCTGTCATGTACATGCTGCCGTATTGCTGCATTCTTCAGCCTATACCGCTTGCTCGCCATTGTCCTCCTTTCCTCAGCTCGGCGATGCGCCTGGCACAGCGTATAACGCTTGTATTGAGCAGAGGAGTTCCGCTTCAACTCCCGCGATACAGTGCTCTTATCCCTGCCTATAGCACAGGCGATCTCGCTTACCCTATTGCCTGCCCAATACATCTGCCCTATGACCTCTCGTTCTTCCATCTTTAAGTGCTCATAGCTCTTTTCCATAGACACTTAGGATAGCATCTCCTTTCCTGCTTCCCTAAGTGTTGCACTTCAT
>CAZILT010000104.1:0-3193 GCA_964540185.1 uncultured Dehalococcoidales bacterium | reverse complement strand
TCCACTTATTCAAACCTCCCGGTCTGAAAATAAAAAGCTGTGCACCAGTCGATAGATTCTCTACTGGATAACGGAATTTTACCCCCTTCCCCCTTTGCTGACTCTCAGTATCAATAAATTTATTTATAATTTCCCTCACTATTTCATGACGAGGCAAAGAACCTTTAATTTCAATGGCTTTTTCCGTGATAATAACAACTTTACCTTTTTTCTTCACTTTCACTCCTTTCTTAAGTAAACCAAATACAACCCGAGTTAACTCTGTTTGATTAGTTCCTATTTCCCCGAGAGCTGCTGCAGTGCTGCTTTGACCTTTTCCTCCAAACTCATTCCCTCTGAACTTGGAAGATTGGAGATAGCTTGAGTGGCTTCCCTCACAGAATAGCCCAGGCCGGTTAACGCAGCTATGGCATCGGTATTTTCTGGAGCTAAAGGCAAGACAGTCCCTTCCCATCGCTTCTCCAATTTGCCCCTTAGCTCCACAATCAGGCGGCTGGCCACTTTTCGGCCAACGCCGGATATCTGACTGATGACATCAACATTGCCACTGGCGATGGCCATGATAAGCTGCTCAGGATTCAAGCCAGATAACAATGCCAGAGCTAATTTAGGACCAACCCCTGAGACAGAAATAAGATTCCTGAACAGCGCCAATTCTTCACTGGAGGTGAAACCATAAAGAGCCACATTATCTTCTCTCAAATGAAGGTGAGTATAAAGCGAGACTTTATCTTTGATGGCTCCCAGTTGACTCAAGGTTGAACTGGAGACATATACCTGAAAACCTATCCCACCTACGTTGATAATAACTGAATCAACACCACGATATTCTAATGTTCCCTCTAGGGTAGCTATCATATCAACCTCTATTAGCCAGCCATTGATTAAAGCGGCTCTGCTGAATATGACAGATGGCTACAGCCAGAGCATCAGCAGCATCACTAGGCTGAGGAAGCTGAGAGAGCCCAAGCTGAATTTTTACCATTTCCTGTATTTGCTGCTTATCACTTCGCCCATAGCTGGCTACCTGCTGTTTTACCTGAGCTGGAGAATAATAATATACGGGTAATCCCTGGTTAGCTCCCGCCAGGATAGCTACAGCCTGTGCTGTACCTATAGCAAATGCCGAGCGTGCATTATGGCCCATAAAAGGCTCTTCAATAGCCACCTCATCCGGCTGATATTCGGCAATGACTTTGCTTAATCCGGTATATAGGGAACGCAATCTTTCCGCCCTGGGAGTTCGAGAAGAGGAATTTAATACACCAAAATCCACCATATGCATCTCGTCATTAGCATCCACCACCCCATAGCCTAAATTTACAGTTCCGGGGTCAACGCCAAGAATGCGCATGTTATACTCAACCGCGTAGCTTCTCTAGAGTAGCATCAGAGAAGTCAACATTGGAGAATACATGCTGCACATCATCCAGTTCCTCAAGATGGTCAAGGAGGCTTAATGCCTGAGCTGCCTCCTTTTCACCTAGCAACATTGTGGTTTTAGGTATTAGAGAAAGCTCGGCTGAAATTACATGCCTTTCCCCTTCAATAGCCTTTCTTATTTTTTCCAATTCCTGTGGTTGAGTATAGACTTCAATATAATCCTTTTCTGCCTTAACATCCTCGGCCCCAGCATCGATAGCCTGCAAGGCTATTTCCTCAGCATCCGAGCCACCGCTTTCCACAGTAAGCACCCCTTTATTTTCAAACAGCCATGAAACACAGCCGCTCTCACCCAGGCTAGCACCATGGCGTGTGAAAAGGCGACGCACATCCTGGATAGTGCGGTTACGATTATCAGTGAGCGCTTGCACCAAAACTGCTACCCCATTGGGTCCATAGCCTTCGAGGGTCATCTCGGTTAAATCAGATGCCGCTCCTCCTCCACTAGCTCGCTTTATTGCCCTGTCAATATTCTCCACGGGCATATTATTATCGTGAGCCCTCTGCATCGCTAGACGTAACTGAAAATTGCTTTCTGGATTAGCCCCTCCCTGCCCTACTGCCACCATGATTTCCCGAGCAAGCTTGGTAAACAACTGCCCCCGTCTGGCATCAGCCACACCCTTCTGCCTCTTAATCTGTGACCACTTTGAATGTCCCGACATATTTTACTCCCCAACTTGATTTTACATCGCACGACCAAAAAGGTAAAGCATAAACATATATCTGTCACGTAGTTAGTGGCACCTTCCTACATTTTGTCGGCGGCATTCGCGAAATTACTATTTAAGCAGCAGACCTCGCTCTTCAGCGAAGTTGCATGGCATTATATACCTGTAAAACTTGCAAATACAGGCGTATTGAGCCACTAAAGCGAAAGAGGGTTAGGGCAGAAGAGGACACATGTTTTGTATAGACAATAGCTAAGGTGAAGTAGTTCAAGTGATATATCTAAGGGCAGAACCAGGTGCTGCCTTCGCTTCAGTCATCTTTCGCCACCAAAAATATCACCCAAGCTGGTACGTGCTGCCCACGCCTATATCGGATAGCTATGACATATAACGCTGCAATCATGACTATCACTAACCCCATACCACCAAAAGTAGCGCCCACAGCAGCTAGCTGCAACCAGGCGATAGGCACTGGCAAGATTACATTAATCAGCTTGAGTATTGAACCTACAACGCACAGTATAATTGAGATAACCAGAACATATCTCATGGCTATCCCCCTGACACGTTGTGTAATCAATGCTCCGAATTGAGTGCCGATAGAGGAACCAAGCAGTATAAGAAAGGCAATGAGAATAATGACATTGCCGCTCATAGTGTGTCTGATGCACCCGAAGCATGCTGGGAAAATTATCTGGAATATACTTGTCCCCACTGCCATGAATGATGGAACTCCAATGAGATAAATTAGAGAGGGCAAAATGACAAATCCACCACCAACTCCCAGAAATCCAGCCAATGTCCCCGTCACAAAACCAATGGCCAAAATCACCCACAGGGATAAGGTAACTTCCGATTTGGCAAAATGTACAACAGGCGGTATAACCAAACTGTGAAGTCTGCGACCCATTGATGATAACCTCACGGCTGGTGGTAATTCGCCTTTGCTCTTAAGAATCTCATCTAGTTGCGCCCTACGCCTTTGAATTTCGCGAAATGTGCTACTGCCAATAGCAACCAGCATAATTATCAAAACGGATAATATTATGGTATCAGACAGCCCAGTACCCTTGGTCAAA
>CAZILT010000103.1:0-2563 GCA_964540185.1 uncultured Dehalococcoidales bacterium | reverse complement strand
TCAGGGCAATATGGATTCTGCTGAGGTAAAAAATATACTCCCGGTCAAGGTAGTAATCAAACTAGCCAATAAAAGAATTGGCATCACTCATGGCTGGGGCAGCCCGTGGAGAATAGAGCACAGAGTGAGAAAAATGTTTGAACAGGTGGACATCGTTATCTATGGTCATTCCCACCAATCCCAAAATAAGGTCATCGACAACATCCTTTTCTTCAATCCCGGGAAGGCAACAAAATCTTTTGGCGTCCTCACAATTGAGGAAGATGTCACAGGGGAGATAATAAGCTCCACTTAACAAGAAGGAACTCTTTAGCGCTTTATTACGATGGAGCCATAGCCAACCACCCTGGAGAAATCTCCCGTCATATCTCCACTGGTGGCATACTTTAACAGGTTCGCCCTTTTGGCCCCCATTTCTTTAGCTGCCACAATTGCTGATGCTACTGGCCCATAGCCACACATGGTGCAATTAAGAGCCTCACGCCGCCTATATAGCTCCTCTTCATCAAGATTAATTATTGCCTCTATCATAGATTCGTCCTTTTCTATGGCTACTGAATGCGGCTCATAGTGAGTGAAATCAGTGCTGGCTATGATTATGATATTATCGCTGGAATTAGAAATAGCTTTGCCAACTTGCCGAGCCGTTTCTATATCCTGAGCCAGCATAGTTATAGGCACAATCTTCAGCTTGCCGTAGAGATATTGAAGCCAGGGCAGCTGCACCTCTATACTGTGCTCATATAGGTGAGCTGTATCATTTGACTCAATCATCCCTCCCAAAAGGCTGTGGGCAAGATTCTCATCTATTTCCACCTCCCCAAGAGGCGTCTCCCACACACCCTCCGCCCACAAAGAAACTGGAGAGCCATAGCCAGTATGGTTAGGGCCAAGTATCACTGCCGTATCAAATCCCCCATCAGCGGCGAGTTCTCTATAGGCATGAGCTGCCACTGGCCCAGAGTAAATATAGCCAGCATGGGGAACAACAAGCGCAACAACCTCCCTTGGACCTTTATCATTCACCTGGGGCACAGCTCCTGGGCCGAGCTCATGTTTGTAACACCGCTCAATTTGCTCCTTAAGTTCCTCAGGAGTGCCGGCATAAAATGTGCCCGCAACGATGGGCTTCCTCACCTTCATAGAAACTCCTCAAACAACCTCTCTAGTCTTCAGTCTCCTTCTCCTGGGATTCCTTCTGCTTTTTCTCCGAGCGCTCACGAAGCCAGCGATGAATCTCGTCCAGCGCCGGTGGGAAGACATTGAAAACCTCTACATCAGTGGGAAACTGCAATCTGTGCCCCTCATTGATAAATAGAAGTCCGGCTTCATTGTCCTTGAGTGTCTCTTCTATCGTTTTAATCATAAATTCATATCTCTTCTTTGAAGCTTCAACATAGAATTCAGAAACCTTGCTGGCCACCTTTTCAGTTACAAACCCGAGCAGAATACATCTCTCCCAATCCATGACTTCCTCAACTAGCCCTTCTTCCTCTATCGCCTCAAGGACAGCGCCATTGTCGCACTTGCTTTTAGCAATTTGATAGCTATCTGGATTTAGCTGTTCCACAACATTCATGCCATCCTCCCCATGTTGGGAGACTGACTCGTGATAAATCCGATTTACCTTTCCAATCTTGGCCTCCAAATTGATTAGCTGCTGTGATACTTGCTGCCAGTAGCAGCCATATTTTTCTCTATATTCACCAGGAGCGTCCTTATTGGAATATATAACAGGAACAAGATAAATCTTCTTTCTTTGTTTAAACTGTTCTGCAGGTGGCTTCTCTAACTTGCCTACTTGCTCAGCCATATCACTCACCTGATTCCCTTTGTTCCTGTACCCAGTTTTGCATCATCTCTTTGATTCGCTGGGCAAGCTTAGGATTGTTCTTAAGACGTTGAGTGAATACAGGGCAACTTTGCAGAACCATATTCTGGCTCATAGATGCTATGTTTTCCAGAATACCCTCCATCTCGCCTCTGGCTGATTCCGGAAGGCTTGCTCCTTGCATCATCAGCCTAAACTGGGCGATATCCTCTGGGCTGACCTGCATGGGAGTTATGCAATTCTTATACCAAGGACATTCCTTGCACTTAATGACTGCTGAAGCTTCATCTAGAATGTCACCCATACTCTCACCTCTCCTGTAACATTGTAACAGCTTTTGGCGATAAAGAGTAAATCAAATCCCCATAATGTCTGCTGCAGTTTTCCCAATAGCCAGATTGTCAAACCAATGGGCTATCCTTTTTCTTCAACAGTAAGTCCCGCCAGTTGATCCAGCACCGCCTCTAGAGCATCCATTTCCTCTCCATAGCCGGCCCAATCAGCTGCCTTAAGGTACTGCTGGGCCTGGTTGTAATGCTGCTGAGCCTCCTCAATTAGACTGGCTACCTCAGCGGCTACTGGCTTCTCTGGCTCTTCTGGAGTGGGCGGGGTAACTTCGGGCCCAGTCGGTAGCGCCTCGGCACCAAAGATAGCTGCCAGGCTTTCTTTCAATGTGGGCTCCATAGCTATCTGATCACCGGCAGCCACAATAACTCGTTTCAACTCTGGAAG
>CAZILT010000102.1:0-5194 GCA_964540185.1 uncultured Dehalococcoidales bacterium | reverse complement strand
TTTGTGGTCTCTTCACAAGCCGAGCCCGCTTAGCACTAAGCCCACGCATATAGTAAAGCTTAGCCCGACGCACTTTGCCCTCTCTGAGTACTTCTATACCCTGGATTAGAGGAGACTGAAAGGGAAAGGTGCGCTCTACTCCGATGCCATAAATTACCCGCCTTACAGTGAAACTTCCGCCATCGACACTTTTTCTAATCCTGATCACCATGCCCTGGAAGTGCTGAAGACGCGCTTTATCCCCTTCGGTAGTCTTCAAGCTGACTCTGACCATGTCACCAGGGGAAATCTGAGGGATATTGGGATTTATCTTGGGCTCAATAAGCTCTCTGATATCCATTTCTTCTCCTTATCTGAGAGAATCACTCTTTCTATTAGATCGGGGCGTCGCTGTACCGTTCGTAAAACAGCCTGATGATGCCGCCAGTGAGTGATCTCACCGTGATTCCCCGAGAGCAAAACTGAGGGCACTGACCACCCTCTATATGCTCGGGGCCTTGTGTATTGGGGGTATTCCAGAAATCCATTGGTATGGGAATCGCTATCTGCCGACATGGGTGAGCCAAGCACTCCCGGCACAAGTCTGACCACAGCATCTACTACTACCATGGCAGCTAATTCTCCATTGCTGAGAACATAATCACCAATACTAATCTCATCGGTAGCTAAATGCTCGCGCACTCTCTCATCCACGCCCTCGTAATGACCACAAATCAACATAAGGTGGGAATGCAGAGCTAGTTCTCGGGCAACTTGTTGGGTAAAAAGCTTGCCTTGAGGAGTAAGCAAAATAATAGGAATTTCACTAGTGTTAAGCTGCTGCTTTATTGCTTCCACTGCCTCAAAAACAGGCTCAACTTTGATCACCATTCCCGGCCCACCCCCGTAAGGGGAATCATCTACAGTATGATGTTTGTCATGAGTATAGTCACGAATATTATGGATCACGATATCAACTACCCCTTGTTCTTCAGCCCTGTTAATAATGCCTTGCTCCAGCGGAGAAGTGAACATCCCAGGGAAAAGACACAGTATATCAATGCGCATAGAACTCTCTTGATAACAACTTTGCCGTTACTCAATCTTATCATACTGAAGATGGTAAGAAAAGTTGATGCGCCGAAATGAGGCCACCAAATAATCTCTATACTCTACTTAGTAGTCGTAGCTTGCCACAGACAATGATGTCTAATACTGAAAGACATGATGTGCAGCCCTAAATCCAGCAATCAAAATAAAAATTTGCTAAAAATCAACCAAAAAAGCCAAAAAGACTTGACAAAATATAACGGTGAGAGTTTAATGTAATAAAGTGGGGAAAAGTGGGGGGAAAAGGTAAATTTTACCAAAATATAGGGGGACGATATGTTTTTTGGTGAATACTCATATAAAGTCGATGAAAAGGGAAGGGTGCCACTGCCTCCTAAATTCAGGCGAGATATGAAAGATACCGTGATATTGACCAAAGGCACGGAGAAATACGTTGCTGGTTATCCTTTAGCTGAATGGCAGAGGCTATCTGGAAGCTTGGCTGCCAAAGCAGTAAGCTCAGCTAGCTTGAGAAAGCTTAATCGAGCTATCTTCGGCTCAGCCTTCAGCGCCTCTTTTGATAGACAGGGCAGGATAACATTGCCTTCTTCCTTACGCAGCTATGCTGAAATTGGCGATACTGTGACTATTGTTGGCGTCAACAATTATGTCGAACTGTGGAATGAGGAACCGTGGAAGATAGAGAAGGCATCAGCCGAAGAGCAGGCATCTCAAATCATGGAGGACCTCGGGGCATAATGGTAAGCATGACTATGTCTTTGCCGACCCACATACCTGTTCTGGTTGGAGAAGCTATAGAGGGATTACAAGCTCAGCCAGGGGGGCATGTTATTGACTGCACGGTGGGTTTGGGGGGACACGCAGCCGCTATCTTAAAACGGATTTCACCTCAGGGCAAGCTCCTGGGTATTGATGCTGACCCCGAGGCCATCAGAGTAGCCAAGGCTAAACTTGGCTACTATAGCGAAGTAGTTATACTGGTTAATAACAATTTTGCCAACCTCGATGCTATCTGCAAAAAATATAACTTCTATCCAGTCGATGGCATTCTCTTTGACCTCGGTGTCTCCTCCATGCAACTGGATACAGCCCAGCGTGGCTTTAGTTTTCAGCGCGAGGCCCCTCTAGATATGCGCTTCAACCTCCAGCAAGAGCTAACCGCCCATGATATCGTTAATACTTTTTCTGAGCAGGAGTTAGCCCGCATTATCAAAGAATATGGGGAGGAGCATCACAGCCGGCGAATAGCTCAGCACATTGTGCAGAGCCGCCCTATTACATCTACTTTGCAACTTGCCCAAGTAGTGGAGCAAGTCCTCAGCCGCCAGCATGCCAGAATTCATCCAGCTACCAGGACTTTTATGGCGGTTCGCATTGCAGTTAATAGGGAGTTGGAGAGCCTGAAAGTGGCTCTGAAACAAACTATTAACCTTCTTAGTTCTCGAGGCAGACTGGTGGTTATCAGCTATCACTCGCTAGAAGATCGCATAGTCAAGGAGTTTATGCGAGGCGAAGCTAGCAGCTACTTGCGCCCATCAGGAATGATAGCATCTCACTACGGGCACACGCCCACCTTAAAACTTATATCAAAAAAGGTCATTAGACCTACTCTGTTGGAGATAGAATCCAACCCACGCAGCCGCAGTGCTAAGTTGAGAATAGCCGAACGCCTTGGGTAAATAAGAACACCTATAGTAACAAGGAGGTAAAAATGACAAGGAAATTTATTTCAGCTATTGATGTGGGCACAACTAAGATAGCTACCATCGTAGCTAGCGTAAAATCACAAGATGACATTGAAGTTCTAGGGGTGGGAGTGGTTCCCAGTCATGGTCTGCATAAGGGCATTGTAGTCAACATGGATGAGGCTAAGACATCCATTGCCAGCTCCATACAGGAGGCCCAGAGAATCAGTGGTACAAAAATAGAGTCCGCCTATGTAGGAGTTACTGGCAGGCACATAAGCAGTCTTAATAATCGAGGTGTAGTGGCTATTCCACGTAATGATCGCTTGGTTCGTACTAAAGATCTCAAAAGGGTATTGACTGCGGCTCGTAATATCCCAGTTCCTGAAGGCAAGAAATTGCTTCATGCTATCCCTCGGTATTACACCTTGAATGGCGAAGAAAGGGTAAAGCAACCAGTAGGCATGCACGGCACCAGATTAGATGTGGAAACTCACATTATTACTGCATCCTTATCTTCAGTACAAAATCTGGTCAAATGTATTCGCAGCATTGGCATTGAAGTTGAAGATTTAATTCTAGAGCCTCTGGCTAGCGGAGAGGCAGTGTTAACCCCACAGGAGAGGGATACCGGCATTATTATGGCTGACATTGGTGGTGGCACTACAGATATAGCTGTCTTCAGGGATGGTAGTATCTACCATACAGCAGTTATCCCAGTGGCTGGTTATCAGGTAACCAGCGACCTCGCTATTGGCTTAGGCTTACCATTCAATATAGCTGAGAGAATGAAGAAGGCCTATGGTAATGCAACACCAGGATTAGATTCTAGTAAAGAGACAGCTGTAACAGGCATGGAAAATGGCCATAGTGCTTCTTACCGCGACCTGTGCGACATTATCCGCTCCAGAATGGAGGAATTATTCGAGCTCATCCTTCTAGAGTTGCCCACCACAGATTACCAAACTTTGGCACCTTGCGGTCTGGTGCTCACCGGTGGTACAGCCAATTTAACAGGGCTTGACGAGCTAGGTAAGTCAGTGTTGCGAATTCCAGTACGGAAAGGCCAGCCTTCGGGTGCAAGCATCTATGGCATTACCGATGTTCTCCATGACCCAGCTTATGCCACCACTACTGGGCTGATTCTGTGGCAAGCGAGAAACAAGGAAGGGTCAGCATGGCAGGTTAAAAAAGGCGGCATTTTAGGAAGTTTCGTCAGCTTATTCAGAAGGATATTTCGTGGCTAAAGGATGGACAGACTTAATCGTTTCTTAGGAAGGAGGTACAAATAATGGCAAAAACGATTTTTACTCCCACACCAGCAAAAATTAAAGCTATAGGTATTGGTGGGGGCGGCTGTAATGCTATTAGCCGCATGGTTCGCGAGGGCATTAGAGGCGTTGACTTCATAGCTATGAACACAGATGCTCAGGCACTGGCACTAACTGAAGCACCCACACGCATCCAATTAGGTGAGAAGCTAACCAGAGGCCTAGGAGTTGGCGGTGATCACCGCTCGGGAAACAAAGCAGCCGAGGAGAGCCGGCAGACGATCGACGAACTCATCGAGGGAGCTGATATGGTATTCGTCAGCGCTGGCATGGGCGGTGGTACAGGCACCGGTGGCATTTCGGTTGTATCTGAGATAGCCAGGGAATCAGGTGCTCTTACCATTGGCGTGGTAACTAAGCCTTTCTCTTTCGAAGGTGGACACCGATCTGAAGTGGCTGAAGAGGGCATACTTACTCTAAGTGATAAGGTGGACACGCTGATTATTATTCCTAACGACCGCCTTCTGAATCTCTGTGATGCCAAGACAACTGTTGATAGCGCCTTCAAATTGGCTGATGACGCCCTACTTCTGGGAGTACAGGCAATCTCCGAGGTTGTCACCGTTCCTGGGTTAATTAACCTTGACTTTGCTGATATTAAATCGGTGATGAAGGATTCTGGTCCAGCATGGATGTCTGTAGGGAAAGGCAGTGGTCAGAATAGAGCTGCCGAAGCTGCCAAGAATGCCCTAGCAAGCCCATTGCTCGACGTTTCCATAAGTGCGGCTAAAGGCGTTCTATTCAACATCACCGGTGGCTCAAGCCTCACCCTCTTCGAGTGTAATGAGGCAGCTCAAGTTATCAGCCAAGCAGTTGCCCCTAGGGCTAACATCATCTTTGGGGTCGTCTTTGATCCTAAGATGGACAGCGAAATCAAAATCACAGTCATCGCTACCGGCTTCAGTAGTCAATATGGCAAAGGAGCACCTAACTTAGAGGAGCTCCGCCGGTTGATAAAAGGTGGTGGTGACACTCTCGATGTCCCTTCGTTCTTGCGTCGCACTCAGCGCCAACCCGCCTCTCAACTAGTAAACGCCCTTAAGGGTAAGACTGAGGTTACCCCACAGCCAGCCAGAATTTCCTGGCAATAAAGATCGAGGCTGGGCGGGGGGAAGAAGAGGGGGGGGG
>CAZILT010000101.1:0-1713 GCA_964540185.1 uncultured Dehalococcoidales bacterium | reverse complement strand
GTGAGAATCGTCTCTGACTTCCTCTTTTTGATTAACTCAATATCCTTTGATATAGCAGTAATTCCATCACCGTCTATAAGCAGGGGCTTGTCAATCTCCAGTGCTAGCCCCCGCACCATTTCCTGCGTCTCCTCAGTTAGGGAAAGACCAGGGCCCATAACCACCATATCCATCCTTCCTGAAAGCTCAAGCAGCCTGTCCTTATTTTCCAGCGCTATGCTTCCTGAGCTTGTTTCCTTTTGGGGAATAAACACGATTTCGCTTCCTTTCTCCGCCAGGAGAGATGAAACAGATACGGGTGCAGCCAGGCGAGAATATCCTCCCCCAGCTTTAAGGAAAGACAGGGCGGAGAAGTACGGTGCACCAAAATAACTGGAAGCGCCGGCGATAAATAGAACCTCTCCAAAGTTCCCTTTGTGGGCGTCCTTATCCCTTTCAGAAAGCTCTATTGGACTATTGATTGCTACTTTTATGGAATCAGTATCGTAAAGCGAAGGCGGGAAGGAAATATGCGAGACGTACAACTTGCCACAGTGATCATATCCGGGATAGAGCACATTTCCTATCTTGGGAAGCCCGAATGTCACAGTATAATCTGCTTCTACCGCTGCACCCATCACCTCGCCGGTGTCGCCATTTATGCCCGAAGGAATATCAACGCTGAATACTATTTTTTTGCTGTTATTTATTAGTTGAATCACATCTTTATATATCCCGCCGACCTCCCTGATGAGGCCTGTGCCAAATATGGCATCTACGACAGCAGCGGAGTTATGAATGGCGGATTTTACGGATTCAGTTGAACTAACCTTAGAAATTTCTATGGGCAACTTCGATGCTATCTCGAAATTCCTTCTTGCTATTCCTTTGAACTTAGCTTCATCGTCCAGAAGGAAGACTTTTACCACTCCACCGCTGGAGTGGATTTTGCGGGCAACAACCAGTCCATCCCCACCGTTATTGCCTGTGCCGCAGAAAACGACGAATTTCTTGCCCTCTATGCCAAATTCATCCAATATGACGAAATATACTGCCTGCCCGGCGTTCTCCATCAGAAGGTCCTGTGAGATGCCAAATTCCTCCGTGGCGGCCTTGTCCAGGTTTCTCATTTCATCTACTGTGCTTACTTTCATTTTTCGCCTCCTCTATAGGAACGGAATTCAATCAACTTCTGAGTATGGCATGTGACAACCCTAGATGTTTAATTATAGCTCATAAGAGCCGACAGCGTAACTATGGGAGTGTCCTGCCTCCGAAAACAATACCAGGTATAATCTTGTAAAAGGGGGAATAAAGAGCCAGGAAAGGATACAACGCACTGGAACAAGACATCACAAGCTCCGTGAGGCAGAAATACTGCTTAATCAGGGAGCTACCATCGCTGTGATCAGCAAGATAATCGTGCTGACCGCCCACCTGCTCCGGAGGCTGTATTGACTGCGGTAACGACTTAATAAGTGATATCATTATTGGGGGCAGGTCACCACCTGTAAGGTGACCTGCTGAATCTTAACTCGTGGATTAATGGCCAGCATCGGGTAAGTCTATTCTAATTGAAAAATGAGCCTGAAAGAAAGGTTTCAGGTAACCCGTTTAGCTTATCTTGTATTGGAATACCTTAATCCGTGGATTGGCTAAAAATGTATGGGGAATAATGCAATTTCAGGGCGGTAGTGATGTTTTGGAGGCAAAAGTTTAGCCGACTGGAGACTT
>CAZILT010000100.1:0-13511 GCA_964540185.1 uncultured Dehalococcoidales bacterium | reverse complement strand
TTTCCTGAAAACCAGCAATATTGTTGCTCTAGACAAGGCTACTATGCAAGAACTAAGCCAGCCAGCCATAACCATAGCCATGGCTGAGGGATTGGATGCTCACGCCAAAGCAATAGAGAAAAGGATGAAAGCTAAATAAGAGATTAAAATGCAAAAGGCAAAAGTGTTGAAATGGATATAAAAAAACTGATCAGTCCTAAACTTCTAACAATGAAAAGCTATACTCCTATTGAGCCTGTAGAGATTCTAGGCCAACGAGCTCAAGGAAAGGTAATAAAACTTGATGGTAATGAAAACCCCTATGGCTGCTCCCCTAAGGTTTGTCAGGACCTGGCTAATTATCCTCACTATCACATTTACCCTGACCCGGAACAGAGAGAGCTAAGGCAAGCATTAGAGGAATATACCAGCTTAGATGATAAGCATATTGTCTGTGGTAGTGGCAGCGATGAGCTAATTGACCTCATCCTGAGGCTATTCCTTAGACCCGGAGAAGAGGTTATCAACTGTCCACCAACCTTTGGTATGTATCCCTTCAGTACCGAGGTTTGTGGTGGTAAGATAGTTAATGTGCCCAGGAACGAAGATTTTGCTATTGATATAACTGGCATCAAGCGAGCGATGAATAAAAGAACGAAGGTTATTTTCATTGCCTCACCCAATAATCCCTCGGGAAACCTTATCACCGAACAGGAAATTCTGGAACTCGTCAACACTGGGAGAATTGTGGCGGTGGATGAAGCTTACTTTGAGTTCAGCAACATAACTATGGCTAACTTAGTGCCTGACTACCCTAACTTGATAGTGCTACGCACATTCAGCAAATGGGCTGGGCTAGCTGGTTTAAGAGCAGGCTATGGCATCTTCCCTGCTGAAATCGCTAGCTACCTGATGAAAATTAAGCAGCCATATAATATTAATGTAGCAGCTCAATCAGCGGTGTTAGCTTCCCTGGCAGATGCGGCTTACCTTCGTAAAAACATAGCGAATATAATTGTCGAACGAGAGCGGCTATTTAACAAGCTACAAGAGCTAAAATGGTTAATACCATATCCTTCCAGGGCTAACTTTATCCTTTGCTCAATACTCCATGGGGACGCTAAAGAAATTTGGCGTCAATTACAGGAAAAAGGCATTTTCATACGCTATTTCGATAGTCCCCGATTGAGAGACTGTGTCCGAATAAGTGTGGGCAAACCTGAGGATACCGATGCCTTAATTGAAGCCTTAAAGGAGGTTAAAAATGGCTGAAAGAAAAGCAAAAGTGACCCGTGAAACTGCAGAGACAAATGTCAGGCTGGAGCTAAACATTGATGGCTGCGGGCAATTTGAGATTACTACAGGAATAAGAATGTTTGACCATCTTCTATCTCAGTTAGCCCGACATGGAGTATTTGACATAAAACTCTCTGCTTCAGGCGCCGACCAGCACCATGTAGTCGAGGATGTAGCCATTTCCATGGGTAAAGCTTTTAACCAAGGATTGGGAGAAAAGCAAGGTATTACCCGAATGGCGTATGCTATTGTGCCTATGGATGAAGCCCTGGCAGCAGTGGCAGTGGATATAGGCGGGAGAGCCTATAGCGTGATTGAAACATCCTTCAACGAAGCTAGCATAGGTGATTTAGAGGCTGATTTAGTTCGCCACTTCTTAGCTTCCTTTGCCTCCGAGGCTAAAATCAACCTCCATGCCAAAATGCTCACTGGCATCAATGACCATCATAAGGCTGAAGCCTTATTCAAAGCGCTGGGCCGAGCTCTGGGTTCAGCTACCCGCATTGATGAGCGAATCGTTGGCAGAATCCCCAGCACCAAGGAAATCATCGAAAGCTAGAAAGGTAAATAAAGAATAAATAAGGAGGCTACTATCATGGAAAGCCAGTTAGAACTTAACGATGAGCGCATGAATCTGTTTGATAAGCATGGACAAGCACTGCCTGATTTGAAGGTAGCCGAAGATTCTGTAAGGGCTGAGGTATATCAGGATGGAGCACTTAGTGTTAAGGTTAAACGGTTAATGTCTCTAGGCATAGCACTCAGAGCTGGGTGCACTAATTGCATCCTGTCCCAAACTATGCATGCATTAGAAGCTGGAGCCACTAGAGATGAGATCCTAGAAACCACCTCTGTGGCAGTAGCCATGGGTGGTACCACCGCAGTTGGTGAGTCGTTAAGGGTGATCAAGCTATTAGATGAATTAGGGAAACTGTAGCTGACTTAGCTACAAGCTCAAGGGAAATCAAATCTGGCAGGCTTAGCTAGACACAAGATACCCGAACTTAGACCTTTCGGAAATAAAGGGGATTAAGTCTGGTTTAGCGAAAGCCCAAGTGAAGCTCCTATCATCCCAAGGAATTGATACACTTCTTCCGAGGAGCGCAGGAAATATTGCGCAGGGGGATTAACAATGGCATCGCCTACAAAAATGGAAATACCGCCATTCTCGTCTGCCAGGCGAAAACCATCATAATCAGTTACATCGTCGCCGAGAAATAGCATCAATGGCTTATCCCTGCCATTAAGCTTTTTAGCAATGAATTCCATAGCCTTACCTTTGTCCCAATCCACTGCCGGCCTGATATCGTATGCCTTTTTACTGGGAGTGACCCTTATCTGACCTGAAGCAAGAGGAATTCTAACCATTTCATTGAAAATATGGTTCAATTCATCCAGTTGCGCTTCATCTACCAGTCGATAATGCAGGCTTAATGTTAGTCCTTTATTATCTATTCTTGCTCCTTTAATCCCAGCTATAGCTTTGCTGATATCCTGACATAAAGAATGTAGCAAAGATGCCGCCCTTTTGGCAGCCGGATTAACAAAGCTGACACCGGGTCCTTCTATCTCCAGACCATGGTTTCCAACATAGATAATGCCGTCAACACCTACCCTTTGGTGTAAATCTTCCAAGGTTCTGCCACTTATGATTCCTAAGGTCAGGCATGCATTCCTAGCAAGCTGTTGCAAGCATTCCTTCATCTGTGGTGACAGGTAAGCTAATTCAGGCCTTTGTACGATAGGAGTTAGTGTGCCATCATAATCAATCAGTAGCAATATATGCTTTGCTTCTCTGATTTTGACAGCAACAACATCCCAACATGCTAGGAGATATTTCATGCCGTGTTTGTAGCTATGATAATTGCGCTAACTGTGAAAAAATATCCGCCGCCCACTTATAGATATTGCTTCTTCTAACTATGCCCCTTTTCCTTCTCATGCGCCGGCGCCTCTCCCATTCAGGCATATCCAGAGCTTCTTTAATGGCTGCGGCAAACTGGTCAACAGCAAGAGGATTTATTAGTAGAGCATCCTCTAACTCCCTGGCAGCTCCAGCAGAAGAACTCAGCAAAAGAACACCGTCATTGTCAGGATGGCTGGCGATGAATTCCTTGGCTACTAAATTCATTCCATCATGAAGAGAACTTACTATACATAAGTCCGCCATCCCCCTAAGAGCTGTCAATGTATTAGGCGGTAAGGGGCCTTGCAGGATGATTATTGGCTTCCAGTTCCCTGCAGCATATTTCAGGTTTATCTTTTCTACCAGCGCATCCACTTTCTCCCCTAGCCGCTTATAGCTTGAGATTTGAGTACGGCTAGGCACCTGTACTTCTATAAAGACTACCTTTCCCTTATATTCTGGCCACTTATCTAGGAAATGATCTATAGCCAACAATCTCTGGGGAATTCCCTTGGTATAATCCAGCCTATCTATGCTAATGGCTATAGATTTGCCTTCCAACGCCAGGCTGTGCTTCAACCGCTTTATCGCCCGTTTAACTTTGTATCTCTGAACATCCTGCGAGAGCTGCTCAAAATCTATGCTTATAGGGAAGCAGCCCACTTTCAGTTTCTTTTCATTCCATATCACCTCTGCTTTTTCATAGTTAACGCTAGCTTTGGTGACTCTATTTACCGTGGTAAGAAAGTTACGGCAATGACGCACTGTATGGAAGCCTAAAAGGTCGTTCCCTAAAAGACCTTCTAGTATCTCATCCTGCCAGGGACAGGTGCTAAAGACTTGCTGTCTGGGCCAGGGAATATGCCAGAACTGTGCTACCATAGCATCAGGCTTAGCTTCCTTTATCAAGTGCGGCAGTAGCGCAAAATGATAGTCCTGGATAAAAACCAGCACCTTCCTGCTTCCCATTTCCTCCAACACACTTCGCGCAAAGATACTATTTACCTTCTTATAGGCATTCCATTGCGATTCATCGAACACAGGCTGAACATAAGTAGAATGGCATAAAGGCCAGAGTGCCTGATTTGAGAAGCCATAATAATAATCCTTTGTCTCCTTCCTGGTCAGCCACACTCGTTTTAGGGAGTAAAGCGGCTCTTCCAGTGGAACTCCCACCCTGTTATCGGAATCCACTACCTCTCTATCAGCCCTGCTCGTCCCACAGGCAATCCAGAGCCCACCTGTGGCTCGCATTATAGAATCTAGTGCTGTCGTTACACCTCCCACCGCAAGTTCGCATTTAATCTCGCTACCAGCATAGCTATGAATATATGGCTCACGATTAGAGACGACTACCAAATAATAGTCAGATAACTTCTCCTTTATAAGATTGACTAGGCTCTCCTTACCCCATATCGGCTTCATTGTCTTTGCTCATATTTTACTACGCTTGGGCTATTCAGCCAAACTGAGTTATTAATTATGCTATAATTGAAGGCGATTGCTAGAGACGCTGAGACTGATTAATAAAGGATGGCTGGAATGGACAAGTTGAACAAGATCGGCATTTTAACCAGCGGTGGTGATGCCCCAGGGATGAATGCTTGCATCAGGGCGATCGTCCGCAGTTCTACTAGACACAAAATAGAGGTGGTAGGAATTCGGCGAGGCTATGCCGGTTTATTGGAAAGCGAGTTCATAAAATTAGACCCCAGGGCAGTAGCTAATATAATCCAGCGCGGCGGAACTTTCCTGGAAACAGCTCGCTGCGAGGAAATGAAGACAGCAGAGGGATTAAAGAAGGCAATTGGAATTTTGCAGCGTCAAGGCATTGAAGGGTTGATAACCATAGGTGGAGATGGCACCTTTCGTGGCGCCGTAGCTCTAGCCGAGGCTGGAGATATAAGCGTAATTGGCATTCCAGGCACCATAGATAACGATGTCTATGGCACTGACTATACTATCGGCTTCGATACAGCCATAAACACAGCTTTAGATGCTATAGACAAGATTAGAGATACTGCCGGATCTTTGCAGCGTCCCTTTTTCATCGAAGTTATGGGAAGAAATAGGGGTTTCATTGCCCTGGCGGTGGGAATCGCTGGCGGTGCTGAGAATATCTTAATTCCAGAAACAGAAACAAAGATAGAGCAACTTTGTCTTGACATAAAACATAGCTTTCAGAGGGGTAAGAAATCCAGCATAGTGATAGTGGCTGAGGGAGATGATGCAGGAGGAGTCTTTCAAGTTGCTCAAAAAGTGTGGGAAAGATTGAGGTTGGAATACAGAATTTGTGTCCTGGGGCATATACAAAGAGGTGGTTCACCCACAGCCAGGGATAGAATTCTGGCCAGCAAAATGGGAGCTGCTGCCATTGATGCTTTAGCTGATGGCAAGTCAGGATATATGGTGGGAGAATTAAAAGGTGAGATACTTCTTACACCATTGAGGGAAACATGGGAAAAGAGTAAGGAATTAGATAATAACTTACTACAGTTAGTGAAGATATTAGCTGCTTAAGAATATGAAGAAATTACCCATGGGCAAGGTAAGAGGCCTACAGCAACTGACCAATGATAAGGGCATCATGACGATGTGCGCCCTGGACCACCGAGGTTCGCTTAAGCGGATGCTTGGTGGGAGAGGCTTTCAGCCTCGATATCAAGACATGGTGGATTTTAAGCTAGACCTATGCCAAATTTTAGCCCCTCACGCTAGCGCTATTCTTCTCGACCCCATTTACGGAGCAGGTCAAGCGATTGCTGCTGGTGTTATTCCTAAGAGTACTGGCTTGCTCGTGAGTCTAGAAAAAAGTGGCTATTCAGGGGAAGCAGAAGCACGAATCACTGAATTGCTGCCTGATTGGAATGTTAAAAAGATAAAGAAAATGGGAGCCACGGCGGCTAAGCTCTTGCTCTATTATCGTCCTGATAGCAATGTTGCCGAAAGGCAATTGGATACAGTGAAAAAGCTGGCTGATGATTGTCTTACAGAAGATATACCCTTTGTAGTTGAGCCAATGAGCTACAAAGTAGGAGAAGAAGAAAGCAACCCCCAAAACTTTGCCAGGGTGAAGCCACAGCTAGTTATTGAAACCGCCAGGCAAATCACAGCCCTTCCCATAGATGTACTCAAGGCCGAATTCCCAGCTGACCTTAAATATGAAAAGGACAAAAGTCAGTTGCTAGACCTCTGTCATCAACTTAACGAGGCAAGCCAGGTTCCCTGGGTTATCCTGAGTGCCGGCGTGAACTTCGAGCTTTTTTATCAGGAGGTTGAGACAGCTTGCCAGTCAGGGGCTTCAGGCTTTCTAGCTGGGCGTGCCTTATGGCAAGAAGCCACTCAAATTAGTTCCCGACAAGAACGATTGGCATACCTGGAGGCTACTGTAGTCAACAGGCTGGAAAGCCTAACCAAGATAGCTAATGATTATGGGACTCCCTGGCACAGTAAAGTTGAAGCCAGTGAGGTAGATGATCGCTGGTATCAAACGTACTCATTGGCACAATATTAAGGCTAGCTATCACTTAACCCGAAGGTGTGATTCCCAACAATATAGTTTGATAGTAACTTTGTGACATGGACCTAGCTAGATACATTTGTTATTAATTCCTTCCCGGTAAATAACCGATAGATTTTATTATATCGATGTGTAGTAGCTTCAATTACCTTCGGTGGCAAGGTAGGTGCAGGTGGCTCCTTGTTCCATCCCGAAGCTACAAGCCAGTCACGAACTGGTTGTTTGTCAAAGCTAGGCTGTGAGTGCCCAATTTCATACTGACTGACATCCCAGAATCGACTTGAGTCCGGCGTTAATAGCTCATCAATAAGCATTAAGTCTCCATTGATAAGGCCGAACTCGAACTTAGTGTCGGCAATTATGATGCCTTTACCTTTAGCATAATCTCGGGCATAACGGTAAATGAGCAAGCTTTTCTCCTTCAACTCTTCAATCAAATTAAGATTGCCTCGCCCCGCTCGCAATGACATTCCCTCTAAATTTCTTATATCTTGGTCAATCAAAGGGCGATCATGCTCTGTTTCCCCCTTGGTAGTAGGAGTAAAAATAGACTGGGGCAATTCCTGACTCTCCCGCATTCCAGATAGTAAGCGAATATTGCCAGCGCTACCGCCTTCCTTATATTCTGTCCAAGCTGAGCCAGATAAGTAACCTCGGACAACACACTCTACGGGAATTCGCTCAGCCTTAGCTACAACCATAGAGCGGCCAATAAGATAATCGGGCAACTCTCCACAATAACCTACTCTGTCTCTCACTTCGCTCAGAGCAGCATTGTTATCAATCACGCTAATGAGATGATTGGGCACAATATGGGCTGTCTTCTCAAACCAGAAAGCTGAAAGTTGATTAAGAACCATACCCTTATTGGGAACGCCACAGGGCAAGACAAAATCGAAAGCGGAGATACGATCAGTAGCCACCATAAGTAGCTTATCGCCTAAGTCATAAATATCCCTTACCTTACCACGGCGGAATAAGGGAAGCGCTAAATCGGCTTGTAATAGGACAGACATTTTCTTATTGTGCTACACCGCCCGAGGGGCCAACCCATCCTCCACCGATTGCTTAACCTTCTTTAGTCCAGTTAGCCCCAAACGCTTAAAAACATCATCCACGTGCTTCAGGCAATAGTTATAGTCAAATAAGGATTCCAGTTCAGATATAGATAGATAAGGCGCTACTTCCTTATCTGCTTCAAGCAGAGATAGAAAGCTCCCCTTTTCCTGCCAGGCTTTCATGGCATTACCTTGCACCATGTTATAAGCCCTCTCTCGACTTATACCTTTATCTATTAATGCTAGCAGCACTCTCTGGGAAAAGACTAAGCCCTGAGTGAGCTCAAGATTACGGCGCATATTCTCAGGATAAACCCTGAGGCCTTTCATTATTGAGGTAAACATAGGCAACACATAGTCTAACACCAAGCAGGAGTCAGGCAAGATAATACGTTCTGTGGAGGAATGACTAATATCACGTTCATGCCATAGGGCAATATTTTCCATAGAGGTTAAAGCATATCCCCTTACTAATCTAGCGAGTCCACAAATGCGTTCGCAGAGTTCAGGATTCCTTTTATGCGGCATTGCCGATGAACCTGTCTGTCCTGCCTGGAAGGGCTCTTCTACTTCCAGGATTTCAGTTCTCTGAAGACTCCTAATCTCGGTGGCAAATTTCTCCAGGGAGCTAGCAATTATAGCTAAAGTAGTTATAAATTGGGCATGGCGGTCACGCTGAATTATCTGGCTTGATATTGGGGCTGGAGCAAGACCTAATTTGGCGCAAGCTTTCTCTTCAACCTCGGGAGGCACGGTAGCGTAGGTGCCTACCGCTCCAGATATCTTGCCCACAGAAATAGCTTTCTTGGCTTCGGTCAACCTTTGAACATTCCGTTTCATCTCTTGAGTCCATAAGGCTAGCTTTAAGCCAAAGGTGATTGGCTCAGCATGAACACCATGGGTTCGCCCCATCATAATAGTATACTTGTGCTCTATAGCTTTGTTCTGTAAAACAGCGATAAGCTCGGTGATGTCTTGCTCCAGGATATCAGTTGCCTCTTTCAACTGGAGGCTTAGGGCAGTATCCATAATATCCGAGGAGGTAAGTCCAAGATGGATGAAGCGCGATTCCTCACCAAGGCTTTCAGCCACTGAATTAAGAAAAGCGGTCATATCATGATGAGTCACTTTGAGAAACTCAGCAATACGCTCTAAGTTATATTTGGCCTTCTTTATCTTAGGTATGGCTTCCATGGGGATTTTGCCCAGCTCAGCCCAGGCTTCACAAACTGCTATTTCCACTTTAAGCCATTTGTCAAACTTGCTCTCCTCAGACCACACTTTCTTCATTCGGGGGCGTGAATATCGCTCAATCATTTTATTTCTCCGCCAGTTCCATTTTATACTTACTATAGGCTTTCTTTATCTCGTCATCCCTTACAGCTAAAATTTGGGCGGCGAGCAAGGCAGCGTTTTTGGCGCCGCTCTTGCCAATACCAACACAGGCTACCGGCACCCCCCCAGGCATCTGAGCTATAGATAATAAGGCATCCATTCCCCTTAATTCGCTTGTGGGTAAGGGAACACCAATTACCGGTACTGTTGTCCAGCTAGCCAAAATACCGGGGAGATGAGCAGCCCCACCAGCAGCGGCAATGATAACCTCAAGCCCTCGCTCCTCCGCTTTCGAGCCATATTCCCTCAGTTTCTCCGGACTTCTGTGACATGAGGTAATAGAAAGCTCATAATCAATGCCCAATTGTTTTAGCATGTCCAATGCCGGCTGCATTAGCTCAGTATCTGTCTTGCTGCCTATGACAATGCCTACTCGCACCATTTAAGCTACCTCCCTAAGAGCAATATCTTTGCGATAATAACAGCCATCAAAATGAATATCAGGTAAGTTGCGATAAACCTTATTCCTGGCTTCAGCCATATCTTTGCCAACGCCTACCACCGTGAGCACCCGCCCACCATTGGTATAGACTGTCCCATTACCGCCTAATCTAGTTCCAGCATGAAAGATTAGCAAATCCTTATCAACATTATCCAGGCCTTTTATAGGAAATCCCTTTTTATAACTACCAGGATAGCCAGCAGAAGCCATAACCACACCTACGCAGGCATCCCTACTCCATTCTACCTTTATCCGGTCAAGGTTACCCTGAATTACCGCCATAAGCGCACCCATCAGGTCACTTTTGAGTAGAGGCAAAACAGCTTGAGTTTCCGGGTCACCAAAGCGGCAATTAAATTCTAACACAGATAATTCATCTTTATCAGTGACCATTAATCCAGCATAGAGTACTCCCTTATAGGTTATTCCCTCGCTAGCCAGTGCCCTTATCGCTGGCAGTAAAACGACATTGGTAGCATCATCCACAAGTTCAGCAGAGAAAAACCCGGGGGGGCTGTAGCTTCCCATACCACCTGTATTAGGCCCCTGGTCTCCATCCCAGATTTTCTTGTAGTCGCAGGCGGGGACCATGGCTGAGACTGTTTTGCCATCGGTGAAGGCTATGAGACTTACCTCTCGTCCGGTAACATATTCGTCAATTATCACCTTATCTCCCGCCGAGCCAAAGACCTTTGTCTCCATAATATCACTGAGTGCCTTGTTAGCTTCTGGCAGGGAGTTGGCTATAATTGTACCCTTACCGGCGGCTAACCCATCTGCCTTGATGACAATGGGCAGGTGTTGGTGCTCAAGATAATTACGGGCTTCAGAATAGGAAGAGAAAACAACTCCTTTAGTGCAGGGAATGCCATATTTCTCCATCAAGTTTCTGGCGAAAACTTTACTTGATTCAATCTGAGCTGCTGCTTTGGTGGGGCCAAAAACGGGAATACCTAACTTGATAAAATAATCCACTATGCCTAAAGCTAACGGGACTTCAGGACCAACAATAACTAAATCAATACCTCTGTCTTTAGCCGCTTCCCCCAAGGATTCTATATCTATGAGGTGGATATTTAAATTATCGGCTATAACAGCCGTACCAGCATTCCCCGGGGCAACGAAAACCTTGCTAACCTTAGGGCTTTGGGCGAGTTTCCACGTTAAAGTGTGTTCCCTCCCCCCACCACCAATGACCATCACCTTCAATGGTTATCGCTTCCTTTCCTTATTCCTACCCCTGTTCCTGAGCAACTTCTTTTAGCCTGCGTATTACTGAATTTTACAGAATCCCCTTGAATTTCTCAGCCTGAACAGGGTCGAGGTTTTGGATTAGCTTGACTAGCTCGGCAACATGCTCTTTTTCCTCTTCAATAATATGCTCCAATATAGTCACAGCCTCTTCATTCTCCAGGCTTTCTATGTGCTCCTGGTATTGATTTATGGCCTGCAATTCGCCAACCAAATCTTCACGTAGCATCTCCAAATCCATGGACAACTCCTCTTCAGGGCTGAAACTCTCTTCATCTAATGGATAACTCATCTTTCTCCTCCTTTAATTTTTATTCCCATTCTATAGTTGCCGGTGGCTTGCTGGTAATATCATAAACTACCCGATTGACATTAGGCACTTCGTTAACTATGCGGGCTGAAATCCTTGCCAAGAGGTCATAAGGCAAGCGCGCCCAATCAGCAGTCATGGCATCATCGCTATTTATTGCCCTAACTGCTACTAAATAGCCATAAGTTCTATAATCGCCCATAACACCAACGCTTTTGACATCGGTGAGCACAGCAAAACTCTGCCACAATTGGCGGTAAAGATTAGCCTTTTTGATCTCATTCATCACAATCCAATCAGCAGCACGAAGTATTTCCAACTTTTCCCTGGTTACTTCACCAATGATACGAATAGCCAACCCTGGACCCGGGAATGGCTGCCGCCAGATCATATCCTCAGGCAAGCCTAAAGCCAGCCCTACCTCGCGGACCTCGTCTTTGAATAAATAGCGTAATGGCTCAATAAGGGTGAACTTCATTCTAGTTGGTAGCCCACCAACATTGTGATGGCTCTTTATTTTGGCTGCAGCTTTAGTTTCAGGGGTAGTGCTTTCAATGACATCGGGATAAAGTGTGCCTTGAGCCAGAAAATCGACCTGGCCTAATTTAGCTGCCGCTTCCTCAAAAACTTTGATAAATTCTTTACCTATCAGTTGCCGCTTATCTTCTGGGTCAGTTACCCCTCGAAGTCGTCCCAGAAATCTTTCGCTGGCATCTACATAAGCTATGTTCATTCTGAGATTGTGCTGGAAGGTATTAAGCACCCTCTCTGGTTCCTCACGACGTAGCAAGCCATTATTTATGAAGAAGCAAGTTAAATTATCGCCGATAGCACGATGAATGAATGTAGCAGTCACTGCTGAGTCAACACCCCCGGAAAGAGCACAAATAACCTTACCCTTTCCTACTTGCTGCCTGATTTTATCCATGCTCTCAGCTATGAATCTAGCTGGTGTCCAATTGCCTTTGCATCCGCATATTCCATATACGAAGTTCTGAAAAATATTTTTCCCCTGGGGAGTATGAACTACTTCAGGGTGAAATTGGAGCCCGCAAATGCCCTTATCATCGCCTATGGCAGCCACCGGCGAATTTTCAGTATAAGCCAACACTTTAAACCCTGGCGGCATTTCTATTATTCGATCACCGTGACTCATCCACACCGGGAGAGAGGGGGGGAGCCCATCAAAAAGAGGATAGTCTTCAGCACTTATATGCAAGACAGCATGACCATATTCATGCTTTTCTCCCGGAGATACTTGTCCCCCCAGTTGATAGGTAATAAGCTGCATGCCATAACAAATGCCCATTATCGGCAAATGTTTCTCATAGATATATGTGGGAGACAAAGGGGCACCAGGAGCATAAACACTGGCCGGGCCTCCTGACAGGATAAAACCTTTCGGGTTAAGAGAAGCTACCTTTTCCCACGGAGCATCATGAGAGACAACCTCGCAGTAAACATGACACTCTCGTATCCGCCTGGCAATTAGCATGCTGTACTGGGAGCCAAAATCAAACACCACTATGGTTTCACGCTCGCCAGGAGGCAGTGGCTCAGGTTCAGGCATAGGCTGCTCACCACGCAGCCCTTTGGCAATCTCTAAGTAAGTAGAGACTTCAATATCATCGCTGGCAGAGACTCGATGGCTTTGTAAGTCGTTTCCCTTTTCAGGCATTGATTTATGCACAGTAGCTTATCATCGTGTTATACTAGCGTCAAGAAATAAGGGATACAGGTACTTCCTTTTCGCTCAGAATGGCAGAAGGCGAAGGCTTAGAATAACAAGCAAACTTGTCAAATGCTCACAATGGATGCCTTACAGCAAGAGATAAAGGAAGCAGTCGAAATACTCAGAAAGGGCGGGATAATTGCTTTCCCCACTGACACTGTTTACGGCTTAGGGGCTGACGCTTTCAATCCTAAGGCAGTAGGTAGAATTTACAGGGTAAAAAGGCGTCCGGGACATTTACCCTTTCCGTTACTACTCAGTGATATGTCTCAAATAAGCATTGTAGCTGAAGCCACTTCTGAAGCTGCTTTATTTTTGGCAAGGCGCTTCTGGCCCGGAGGATTGACCTTGGTTCTACCTAAATCAGCTTCGCTACCTAACTATCTTGCTAGTCAATCCACTATAGCAGTGCGCGTCCCCAACCACCCCATTCCCCTAGCTCTTATTCAATGTCTGGGAAATCCCATGATTGGCACCAGCGCCAACATTAGCGGCAGTCCAAGTACTTTGACCCATGATGAAGTTAAGCAACAGCTAGGAGCTAAAGTAGACCTTATCATTGATGGTGGCAAATGCCCTGGTGGTAGCGAGTCAACCATAGTAGATGCCACAGGTAAAGTGC
>CAZILT010000099.1:0-7643 GCA_964540185.1 uncultured Dehalococcoidales bacterium | reverse complement strand
TTTGGGTGGAGTCTAAAAAAGGTAAGGGTTCAACTTTCTACTTCACTCTGCCTTACAGAAAGGGCACAGATGTAGGTAAGATTAGCTTTGGGTGTTGTCAACCAGCGAAAACGAGACACTTCAAAACCGAACACTGTGGTTTAATCAAGAGTAGTGAAGAAGCTCTTTGAGCTTTTGATTGTAGGCTCTTCTGTGTTAGATTGCCTGCGCTTTTACCTCATTTCTGTGCTGTGGGGTCTGTTATCTCCTGCTATGGAGGACAACATCGGCGGGCGCCACGTTACTCGGGGACCTGTGGTACCGGTGGAACTTGTAGTATTCAAAGCAATCTGACCTGACCACCAAAAAACGGATCCAGTTGTAGTATTAGACTGGATATTGACAAGGAGGGTTTTAAATGGGTAGAAAGTCATACAGTGAGGAGCGAATCATCAACAAGCTAAGGGAAACCGAGGTTAGTCTGAGCCAAGGGCTTACAATCGTCACTCAAACAGAATTTCTACACTCCACCAGATGCAGTGTATTGCACTATTCGTCATAAGGTGCAATATCGTGAAATTCACAAAGCAGACTACAACACTCTAGACAGGTATCAATGGTTTGTGCCGTTTATGCTGACAATGGACGAAATTTATCAAGTTCCAATTGTGTTTCAAGCTAAAAGCAAATTCAATATCGAAGCCTCAACGTAGCTCTTGCAGCAAGCTCCTGTGCAATTAACATACGCTCGGATTTCTCCTGTGGCCACCCTACTATGTCCGCATGTCGCGGTGGATTGTTGTCAGGATTCACATCTAGGTCCATTTCACAAACTGCCGAGGCTATAATGTTAGCAAATCCGTAAACATTTTCCTTAGGTAAAGGCATCGTGCTTACTATGTTTACTCGACCGATCTCCCAAACCTCTTCGAGGATAAGCCCATCAATTCTAAAGACAGAGAGACGTAGATTAGACGGCGGCTGAAAAGCGGAGGGTTTTACAACATTTTTAGAAGTACTATAGTGATTATGCTGGGTCAAGTAACGTGCCAAAGATTCACTGGGGCTAACCTTACTAGGCAAATCCAAAACGCATTCACCTCGAAAAAACCCTACGTATGTTATCTAAGACCGTTCCAGGCAATTCGTCATCGAGGTACTCGGCCCCGTGAGTTTTGTTAGCGCCAAAAAGCCCTGCATATGCCAGTTCATTGTTACTCCCTATGCTTACAGAGAAAACTTGTCGAGGCCCCACATACCATTCAAAGTTAACCTCACCGTCGGGGTCAATGTAAATCTCGGGCATAGGGATGTTCGGCGGTAGCAACCATGAAAAATGAATAGCATTCCCATAGGATGTCTCATCAATAGCTTTTGCGCCATAAGCATCCCAATTATCAGCAGAACATTCCTCAATAGCTTTGTTGAGCGACTGCTTCGTCTCCCTATAATGTCCGCCTATAGTCTCGCTTTGTTCAAGATTCTCTCTAATGTCCGCGATTTGTTCCTGAATCCTTTTTGCGTCTTCGCTCACCCCCCGATTCACAGGGAAGGCAAGAAAGTTTTTGTTATCGGCCTTGGCACATAGTGTAATCATTTATACAAACTCACAGTTCCTTCAGTTATACTATCAAAAAAGATGCGATTCTTCAAATCTCGGAGTCGCTCAAATGTTAACCAAATATCGCTCTCTTCGAAACCAGACTCTTTTTGTTTATAGACATCAATATCCAAGATAAGTGCGACATGATTAGGCATGGAACTCCCCTGTAACACTTGTATGATGTTCGCCGCGATATCCTGTTCTAGATCATGCACGACTACCCTACTGAAAAAAGTACTTATCTCCTGAGGAACATTAGCGGGGACTCTTGGAGGTACTGTGAGATATCGTGCTAAATCATCGATTGGTAATGGAATGTTCAGTTGATTGATATAGCGGACAGCTATTCTTGTGACCAACTCTGGGGAAGCTTTAGCTACATATAAATTCCAAAGATTCTTTGCTTCTGCTGAGATATCCTCCCAGCACGTGTAGGGCTTAAGCCGACTGAAGGTGAACCCATCTTTTCTGAATTGCGCGACTTTCGTGTTGTCCAAGGACTTGAATACGTATCCGTGTATTCCTGTATCTCTAAGAGATTGTCGTAGTTTATCCCCTCCTATCTCCATTTCACCTTCGATTAATTTACGCGTATCGACATTCGGATATTGGTCATGCAGCGTTTCTCTTAGTGATGAGAACTTCTCGACCTGAAACTCAGCTGGGAGTCTCACTCGTAAGTCAATTAGCGCCTCAGTGATAGGAGCATTACCTAAATGTCGATATTCCGCCATATCATCTGCAACCGGGAATATACTTGTCACCTTATTTCGCTTGCATACTATCCAAGAACCTAATTATATCATAATCAGTGGCGTTATCTGCATATGCTATGCAGTGTGTGACTCCACTTGCGACATACCATAACTCTATGACTTGGCCATCGTGCTCGGGCTTGGCCAACGTCCAGTATCGTGTCCTTGCTCCACATTACAGCTTCACCCTGTATGTCTTCTAGGCAATCTTAGCACAACCTTCTAATGGACAGAGTAAGTAGTCGCGTTTCTCTTGTCAAGCTTTCTATACTCCATACTGACTAATACACAAGTGAACCCATTTTCGCGCGGTTACTGTACCAACAATTAATATGAGCTTTGTTAAAATGGAAGATAACAATTAGCCAAAAGTGTAGCAAGGTGCTGTTGCAATACTACACTAGTAATCCCATGTCTATGCCAACAACTCTTCTCCTCGAATGTGGTATTATTTGCTCTATAAGCAAGTACGGTTGCTCTCAGGAAAGCCATATGGATGGCGATACTGCACCGGAGCTTTATACTATATGGAGTGAAGCAAAAAACCACATTGAACAGAGCGATTGCAATAAAGCTATTGAAATATACAAGTATGTCCTGATTAGATATAGCGACAACGATATTGCTGTTGAGCACGCAAATGCTTATCTTGGTGACATTTACCTCACGCTAAGGCAGCTTAACCTGGCAGAGAATCACATCAAGAAGGCTATTAATTGTAAGTCAGACAAGCCTGATTACCACTACCTTCTTGGCTTCACCTATTCTATACAAAACCAATGGGACAAGGCCATTGGTGAATTTGAAGCAGCGCTTGATAAGGAACCAAATAACAGTGAATATCTACGTGGATTAGGATAGGCCATCCACCGCACTGGCGATAAAGCGAAAGGGTTGGCATATCTTCACAGGGCAATCGAGCTCGCACCAACCAATGTGAACATCCTGACTGACCTGGCAGCTGCTTACTTATCTAGCCTTCAATTTCGTAAAGCGCGCGAAATATGCTGAAAAGGCGATACAGATTGCCCCTGGTAGCAATGTTGCGAGAGAGGGTCTAGACAATATTGCGCGTTTTCAAAGAGACTAGGGGGGATTTGGCGAAGGTTACGGGTTTTATATTGGTTCATTCCTCAGGAGATGCAGGGGGTGCCTTATGATATCTGTCATAGAGTTTGCCTTCTATAATATCGAGGTCTCTGGATACCCCCGCCTCGTAGTATCTGAAGTAGCAGTTTTCAGGCGGCGGTGGTTCCCGCAAGCGCGTTGATAGCCGTGTATGCAGATGGGGAGTTTTGCCTATTCGCCAGAGTTTTCTTCCCTCAGGGGCGACATACGCTATTTCATAGACTCCTTGTGTCTCAGGCGCCTTATCAACCTCTTCCTTAATGAATTTATGCCAGGGCTTCTCTATATCCATTGAGTCCCTCCTCTTAAAGTGCTCTGCTGGCGCAGGTTGTCCACCGTTATCTTGCTGACATTGTTCTTAGCAAGTAAAGCATACTTTTTGGCACAGCATTAACATCCGCTTCAGTAGGGCAATCACACCTATTATACCTGAAAGAGCGAGTGATGGTATTATATCTTGCTCTTAAAGCCGCTTAAAATCGTGATCTGGCCCTGAGAGATGCCATGATGTTGCAATGTTGCATAGTTTGACTCCCAAGAGGGCATAATCTATAATTGACTTGCTCTTGAGAAGCAGATAGTTGGGCGAGGAGTTCTTAATATGGCTACCGGATTTGAAAGATTTTCTGAAGGAGCTCGTAAAGCATTATCGCGGGCCCAGGTGGAAGCCAGGCGCTTAGGTCATAGTTATATTGATACTGAGCATATATTGTTGGGGATAGTGGCAGACGAGTCAGGGATAGCAGCTAAAGTTCTGACTAATTTAGGTGCCTCGCTGAACAAAGTACAGGCGGCTGTTGAGTTCGTGGTTGGGAAGGGAGGAAAACAAACTACTGGTGAAGAGATTAGTCTCGCTCCCCCGGCCAAAAGGGTTATTGAGCTTGCTGTTGATGAAGCGCGTCGATTAAATTCTAACTACATAGGTACAGAACATCTTCTACTGGGATTATTGAGTGGGAGAGAAGGGGTAGCTAGCAGCGTATTGGAAAGTTTTGGAGTTACTTTAGAGGGAGCACGTGAGGAAGTTAGTCGGGTTACCAGGCATGAGGCAATGCATGCTCGTACTGCTCGTAGTTCTACACGCACACCAATATTGGACCAGCTTGGGACGGATTTAACTGCCCTGGCCCGGGCAGATAAGCTTGACCCTATTATTGGGCGCAACAAGGAAATCGAGAGAGTAATTCAGATATTAAGCCGCCGCACCAAGAATAACCCGGCGCTTATAGGTGAACCGGGCGTGGGCAAAACGGCTATTGTTGAAGGATTGGCCCAGCGCATAGTAGCTAGAGAGGTTCCTGAGGGATTGCAAGGCAGGAGAATAGTGGCCCTGGATATAGGGGCACTGGTGGCTGGGACGAAGTATCGTGGTGAATTTGAGGAGAGGCTGAAGAAAGTTATTGAAGAGGAAAAGGCTGCTGGTAATTGTGTCCTGTTTATCGATGAAATGCAAACCATTGTAGGTGCTGGCGCAGCAGAGGGTGCTGTTGATGCCTCTAATATTTTAAAACCTTCGCTGTCACGGGGCGAAATACAGTGTATTGGTGCTACTACCTTGGATGATTACCGCAAACATGTGGAGAAGGACCCAGCCCTGGAGCGACGGTTTCAGACTGTATTAGTAGCCGAGCCTACGAGGGAAGAAACCCTGGAAATCTTGCGAGGGATCAAGCAGCGTTATGAAGACTTTCACCGCTTGGTTATAAGCGATGAGGCCTTGCAGGCAGCGGCTTCCCTGGCCGCCAGATATATACCTGATCGTTTTTTACCCGATAAAGCCATTGACTTGATAGATGAGGCTAGTTCTCGAGTGCGTATTAAGAGTAGTAGCGTACCCATTGGCTTGGCTGAGGCAAGGCTGGCTTCAGATAGCGTGCATAAAGAGAAGGAAGCTGCCATTGCCGCTCAACAGTATGAACACTCTGCTGAGCTGCGTGAGCGTGAAATTCAATTAGTTAAAAAGGTTAACGAAATGGAGAAGGAGTGGCAGGTTAAACAGGAGCTGGGCAAACCCACAGTCACCGCGGAAAATATTGCTGAAGTTTGTAGCATGTGGAGTGGGATTCCAGTAGTGCAGTTGACCAGTGATGAAACTAGTCGCCTTCTTCAAATGGAGGAAGCTTTGCATCGTCGAATTATCGGCCAGGATGAGGCCATAAACACCGTAGCTAAAGCGGTGAGGAGGGCTCGAGCCGGTTTGAAAGACCCGCGACATCCAATTGGTGCCTTCGTATTTTTAGGGCCTACCGGGGTAGGTAAAACCGAGTTGGTAAGAGCCCTAGCTGAATTTATGTTTGGCAGTGAAGATGCCTTAATTAGGCTTGATATGTCGGAGTTCATGGAGCGTCATACTGTAGCTCGTTTGGTTGGAGCACCTCCGGGATATATCGGCTACGAGGAAGGGGGACAGTTAACTGAGGCCGTGAGGCGGAAATCCTACTGTTGTATTCTTCTGGATGAGATTGAAAAGGCGCATTATGATGTATTCAACATACTGCTCCAGATTTTCGATGATGGCCATTTAACTGATGCTAAGGGGCGGCGTGTTGATTTCCGCAACAGCATCATAGTCATGACCAGTAACATTGGCGCTGAGCTAATTAAGCGTGAAATGAATATTGGCTTTACGACCCATGTTGATAGTAAGGGAAACAGGCAGGTAGAATACAAAAAGATGAAGGAGAAGGTACTCGGCGAAATGAAGAAAACTTTTCGTCCTGAGTTTCTTAACCGTATTGATGCTACGGTTGTCTTCCACGCTTTGACCAAAGAACATATCCGCCAAATCGTTGATTTAATGCTCGCTCAGGTTGTCGCTTCGCTGAAAGAGAAGGATATCGCCCTGGAAGTCACCGATGCCGCCAGGGATTTCTTGGGTGATAAAGGCTATGACCCTGTTTTCGGGGCGCGTCCTTTGCGCCGCACAATCCAAAATTTGGTGGAAGACCAGCTTTCTGATGCCTTGCTTCGTGGCGAATTCCGCTCTGGGGATACGGTGGAAGTAGATTGTGACGGAGAAAAGATTGTGATGCGGCCATTAGTTAAGGAGGCTCTACAAACATAGGACAAGAGCATAAGGCTAAAGTCAAGCGTGTTTTTGTTTGTCAGCAATGTGGTAAGGAAAGCGCTAAATGGTTAGGGCGGTGTCCTGAGTGCCAGGCGTGGAACAGTTTTGTAGAGACCACAGTTAGTGTAGCTCAGCCTTCCTCTTATTGGCTCCACTCCACAGGGAATAAGCCACAAGAGCTTTTTCAGGTAAGTAGGGACACGTTTTCGCGCTTTCAGCTTGGCTTTGCTGAAATAGATCGCGTTCTTGGAGGTGGTTTAGTGCCCGGCTCCTTGGTACTCATTGGTGGAGAGCCAGGCATAGGCAAGTCCACGCTATTACTTCAGGTTTCAGCTATGGTAGCGGAGAATGACAGGCCCGTGGCCTATATTTCTGGAGAGGAATCTGTTAACCAGGTCAAACTTAGGGCTGAGCGGTTAGACATAAAGGGCAAAAGGCTTTATATTCTTTCTGAAACTAACCTACCTGTCATATTAGAGTACCTGGGAGAACTCTCGCCTGGCTTGGTTATCGTTGATTCTATTCAAACCATGTATCTGGAGAGCATATCTGGGACTCCGGGCAGCATTTCCCAAATACGTGGTAGCACGCTGGAGCTAATGCATTGGGTAAAACAAAATAATGTACCTGCCTTTATTGCCGGGCACGTGACCAAAGACGGGTCCATCGCTGGCCCCGGGGCGCTGGAGCATATTGTTGATGTGGTGCTTTATCTGGAGGGGGAACCATTTAGCAGCTACAGAGTGCTACGGAGCGTGAAAAATCGTTTTGGCTCTACTAACGAGGTAGGCATCTTCGAGATGAGCAATAATGGGCTAATGGAGGTAAAGAACCCGTCGCAAGTTTTCTTATCTAAATATAGCGATGCTGCCATTGGCTCAATTGTAGTGCCGACGCTTGAAGGCAGTCGTCCTTTACTGGTGGAGATTCAGGCTTTGACTACTCCCACCGGTTTCGGTCCACCGAGGCGCATTGCCAATGGCATTGATTTCAATCGGCTTCTTTTGATCAGTGCTGTGCTCACCAAGCGTGCCGGGATAAGGCTTTCCAACCAGGATATTATTGTTAATGTCACTGGTGGGATAAAGGTAAATGAGCCCGCGGTTGATTT
>CAZILT010000098.1:0-3447 GCA_964540185.1 uncultured Dehalococcoidales bacterium | reverse complement strand
ACGATTGCAGCTTTTATCATCTCTATCCTCCGCTCTCTTAAATCGGGGCGAGAGGATTTGAACCTCCGACCTCAGCGTCCCGAACGCTGCGCGCTACCGAACTGCGCTACGCCCCGTTTGTTTAGGTTATTATAATAAGCTATTATAAGATGCTTTAATTATCAAAACAAGATGAAATACTGCATTCTAATAATGGATGGGGCAGCGGGTTGGCCTTTGCCCGAGTGTGGTGCAAAGACGTGCCTGGAGTTAGCTCACACTCCAAATCTGGATGCTATGGCGCGGAGGGGGGTTGTGGGGCTGGCTCAAACTGTTCCATCGGGGATGGAGCCCAGCAGCGCTTGTGCCTCTATGTCAATCCTTGGTTATGATCCTAAGGTGTATTACCGGGGTAGGAGCGCTATCGAAGCTAGAAGCATGGGCATTTCTATTGAAGAGGGAGAGGCTGTTTTTCGCTGTAATTTGGTTGCTGTTCGTGATGGGAAGATGTGGAGCTATAGCAGTGGAAATATCAGCACTGGCGAAGCCCAAGTTCTTATTGGTGCTTTAAATGGCAGCCTTGGTAATGACGAAGTGCACTTCTACCCCGGAGTCAGCTATAGACACATATGTAAGATAAAAGGACATGAAGATACGCTTTTAGCTACTTGTACCCCGCCGCATGATATTCCAGGCAAGCCTGTTAGAGAATTTCTCCCCAGCGGTGTCGGAAGTGCCCTGTTGCGAGACCTTATGGTAGGCTCAGAGGCTATGCTTCATAATCACCCTGTAAATGTAGCCCGGAGGGCTTGCGGTGATATCCCGGCTACAATGCTATGGCTTTTCTGGGGCAGTGGGCAAATACCTGATATGCCACAGTTCAAACAAATTTGTGGTCTTGATGCCGCTATGACATCCGGAGTTGACCTTTTACGGGGCTTGGCTAAAATGGCAGGTATGGTGGCGTTAAACATCCCCGGCGTGACCGGTGATCAAGGCAACAATTATGCTGCTCAAGCGATAGGCGCCCTGGAATCACTTGAGGAAAGTGATTTAGTAGTTGTACATGTAGAAGCGCCTGATGAGGCTGCTCATGCTGGCTCTGTTGATGATAAAATAGAGGCTATCCAGAGAGTGGATGCAGAAATGGTGGGCCGAATCCGCTCTTGGGACGAAGATTCCCTTCGAGTGCTCGTTATACCTGACCACCCAACGCCAATTAAGACTCAGACCCATACTGGAGAGCCGGTTCCATTTATGCTGTGGGGGTCGGGGTTTGCAGCTAATGGGGCAAGGAGATTTACTGAGGCTGAAGCTAAAAGTACCGGCGTTTTTATTGAGGAAGGGTATAATATTATAACTAAACTAATAGAGTGATGAAGGATGCCTATGGTAAACTTTGCTAGGTAAACAGGACTAACCCTCAAGGAAGGTTTAACGAGAGCTAAAGCGGTAGTTTAAAAATGCCAAAAAAGAAGAAAGATAGACAAAAGTATCCCATTTCTAATGAAACCACATACAAGGAAATTCGCGAACAGTTGGGTTTGCCTATTTACTCTTATACAGAAGAGGTGCCAAGAACTATAGAATTACCAATATCAGCACACCCTGATGTTTCCCCCCTTAATGATATTGATGTCAGCCAGTGGAAGGCGTATGACGAAGTAATAACTGATAGCCTGTGGCTTATCGGGGCTAGAGACAAATCAGGTGCACACACAGCCGAGCTGCACGGAAATTTTATTCCCCAGATTCCTCATCAGGCAATGTTGCGATATACGAAGCGAGGCGAGGTAGTGCTAGACACCTTTTCAGTAGGGCCGTGCAAAACCTTATGTAAACAGCCTAGTGCTTAGTTGCAGCAGTCAGCGTTATATTGTTTGCCCTTGTTGAAAACGACCGGACAATCATGGAAAGCCGATCCTTATCATGACGCTTATTTCCACAACTAAGTACTAGTTTACCACCAAATCGAGTTTTATGATAAGATAATCATTGGGGGAGAAGGCAAAATGTCTTTTGGGACCATAGGTATCATTGCTGGCGTTATTGCTACTTTCATAGCAGTGATAAGTTCTATCGTCATCTTGGTGAGGCACTTTGCTAAGCTAGAAAACAAGGTAGACATAGTATGTGAGGGTCTGAATCAAAATATCAGACAAAGTAACAACGTGCTAGGGCTGTTTAGTACCCTAATTGGGTTGCTAAGTAAAAGAGGCGTAATAGATAAAGAAGAGTTCGGAATCATCATAAAAGAATTCGCCGCAATAGGGCGAATTAGTGAAATACACCCCAATCCTTTGACTGCACAAGAAACAGCCACATTAAACGGATACATCAGGAGAGCGCAGCAAGGTGGTATTTTTGCAACACAAGAAGTACAAGAGTACAATAGCTTGGTCAGAAGATTGGAGAGTGAAAGACCTAATGACCCAGCTATATGGCCTCTGGTTGCGTTAGCCGTTCTTCTAGTAGGTTTGTATTTGATTAGCAGAGATTGAGTCACCGTTTTGGAACACCCCCTAAGACTACATCTTTCCAGCCTTTATATCGAAAAACAATCCATCCGAACCGAACAGTATAATTCCCCTTTATTTTTTGCGTTACTATGGGTTGTGGTAGCTTTGCACATAAAGTTGGTTCCATGTATTGACAAGCCCCCCCTACTGCATAATAATACATCACTGTGGACATCAGTTCAGCGGTTCCTATCCTGATGGCTCTTAGTATTCACGAAAGGCGAGTCATGTACAGGTTGACCACTGGAGTAGAAATCACTGCCACCCGTACAGATAAGATTTCTGAACACGACTTTGCTGTTGGTCTTCATATTCCTAGCAGAGAAGAATTCTATCCCACGCATGTCCGCCTGCTGATTGACCTTCATCTGAAGTCTACAAGTAACAAAGAGGGAGCGTTGAAACTACTGGCTGCCTTGGAATCAGTCTACAAAGGGGACGACCCTTTCCCACTAGTTGAGAAAGTTGGTAGTCTCACATTCCCCATGCAGTTAGATGGGTCAGATGTTAATCTGCTCTATGCGCAGTTACTGATGGTTGAACAAGACTTCAATTATAGCCCTGGCAAAAAGTCATCATCTTTTGATCCGCCACGTGGATTTCTCATGGCTTTTATCAGATGGGTAATGTCTGGCGAAGACCAGATTGACAGAGTGATTACCGCAGCAGTTAGAAACTACCCACCGCCGAAGCGTTTCGGTACATCAAAGTCGGGCCTATTTGAGCTGTAGCGGGACCAACTGTCCTGCGGTTCGCTGTGCCAAGAGTCGCTCGTTGGCTATTCCAATATAGTTATGCACCTTCTCTATCATTACCCATTTGCGGTCAAGACGTTCAGCCACCAGCCCAGTTGTACCTGTTCCAGCGAAGCAGTCCAAAATAAGGTCACCTTCGTTAGTACCGATCAGGATTAGGCGTTCAAGTACGGCCTCTGGTTTTTGTGTGGGAT
>CAZILT010000097.1:0-5868 GCA_964540185.1 uncultured Dehalococcoidales bacterium | reverse complement strand
GGGCACCACAAGTGTCCCAGGTACTTTGGCCACAGCCGAGGCTGCGTCGACCGTGCGCATCATCATCAAGAAAGGTCCTGTACCGGTTGGCGGAACGGTGGTGCCGGTGGACAAAGCTGCAATTCTAGCGCAATGGATTGCTTTGTTTGCTGGCATTCCATTTTGCGCTGTTATCTTAACACGCCGCAAAGCCCAGAGCCAGGTTTAATTTAGCAACGTTAAAGGGGGCAAGCCCAAGAGGGCTTGCCCCCTTGGCTTTAGGGTTGATACAATCTCCAAGCAAGGAGGCATTATGAAAAAGTCCTATACAGTAGTTATTGAGCGAGATACTGAGAGCACATGGTTGGTAGGGGAGGTTGTGGAACTCCCGGGCTGCTATACTCAAGCACCAAACCTTCCCACGCTAGAATTAAATATACAAGAGTGGAAGAATACCACAAAATCTTGGACAATCTTTAACAATAAAGACATTAGCTACAACCATTCAGCTATGGCCGGGGCAAGCCTGGTGGTGGTAAGGCGGCGCAGGACTTAGAGCTGAGACCCAAGTGGAACGGAATGAGAGGGGCAGACCCCTAGCGGGCCTGCCCCTCCTGGTTTAGATGCAAGTTGTCTGAGTCCGAGTCCCCTTCTAAGTGAATCTCCCCCCTCCCTCTGATTCACTCCCACCAGGGGAGGGAGAACGCCTGTGCCTGGTATCCGGTCTGCTAATGGTAAGGCGCCGCCGGGCATGAGACTGCGGAGCTTGTTCCGAGCGTAAGCGAGAGAACTCGGTGCGGGATTGCTTCGTCGCTTCACTCCTCGCAATGACAAAGAGGAGGAGCCTCGCAATGACGGAGGGAAGAGGGCGGCGCAGGGCTCAGAGCTAAATCGAGCCTTAGTAATAACGCGGGGGCAAGCCGTTAACAAGACTTGTCCTCCTTTTTCAAGGCGAGGTTGCTAATCTAGATAGCATTAGAGCGTTAGACTTGCTACAATTGCGTTATGGGAAACATAGCCTTAAGGGAGGTGCTCAATGCGATCTCGAAATATGCTGGATGAAATACTGGACAAGGTGGATGAAATGCCCATAGAGGACCAAAATATGCTCGTTGAGCTTATCAGAAACAGATACAAGGAAAGAAGACGGGAGGAGATCTTAGCAAATGCTCGCCAAACACTCGAGGAATATAATAAAGGCTTAACTTCTAAGGGAACTTTCTCAGAGCTTCTTCGAGAGCTGGAGGCATGATTAGTCTAATCTGGGGTAGCAGCTTCAAAAGAGCCTATAAAAGGGTAACAGCTACTAATCCCGATTTAAAGCAAAAGATTGCCCAAGCATTGGAAACCTTTGCTGATAATCCCTTTCATCCTTCCTTAAGAACTCATAAGCTTAGCGGTAAGTTGAAAGGCCTGTGGGCTTTCGTTGTAGCCTATGATTGCCGGGTAGTGTTCCAATTCTTAGATGACCAAGATGTGTTGCTAATTGACATCGGTAAACATGATGAAGTTTATTAAACTTCCCGCTCGGAGGAAGCTAAACATTGGCTAAACTCAAGGCTAACAAGCAAACTAAAGTAAAGCCGACCAAAGGGAAGCAAGCTAAGGTCAAGGCTCTCTTTAGTCGCCTGCCCCGGTTTGCCTGGCTGGCAATCGTTCTGGGGATTGTGGCTGTGGTTGCCTTTACCCGTACTTCTCCCACATGCGGGCCGACCGGCTCAAGCTACACCGGCGAGCCCAAGGCAGCCATCGTTGACCAGCTTTATGTCCTTCAACCAAACCAGGATTTTATCCAGCAGACGACTCAGGAGCTTGAGGACTACGGCTTTGAGGTAGAGCTTTACCAGGGCGACGAGATTACTGTTGACTTCTATAGAAACCTGCCGGCAGAAGGTTATCAGCTAATTATCTTTCGTGCTCACTCTGGCTTGCTGGGTATGGAAGGCGAGATAATTAAAAGAACCTGTCTGTTTACCAACGAGGATTACAGTAAAACAAAACACCCTTCTGAGCAGCTGAGCGACCAGCTGGCAATGGCGAGGATTGATGAACATCACCCCTGGGTTTTTGCCATAGGAGATGAATTTGTCACCCGGAGTATGAAAGAGCAGTTTGATAACACAGTAATCATAATGATGGGCTGCTCCTGCCTCTATATTGATGACCTGGCTCAAGCTTTTATACAAAAAGGGGCTTCAACCTATTTAGGCTGGGATGTTGCCGTTGACTTAAACTATGTTGATGACGCTGCAATAAGCCTGGTGCAAAACCTCTGTGGTGAGAATCTTACCGTAAAAGAGGCGGTGGCTAACACCATGGCAGAAAAGGGACCTGACCCACATCACGGGGCAGAGCTTAACTACTATCCACCAGATAGCGGCGGGCATACGATTGCAGAGCTGATAAGGTAACCTAATGGTACCAGTTTACCTTGGTGTCATTCTAAGATGTCATTCTAAGATGTCATTCTGAGGGAGTATAACGACTGAAGAATCTCGAAGACCCTTCACTGAGCCTGTCCTGAGCGCCATGAGATTCTTCGCTTCGCTCAGAATGACAGGGGGTGAATTGCTCAGCATGACAGAGAATAGCTCAGAGTGCCAGGGGGTGAATTGCTCAGAGTGACGGCTTCCATTGTCACCCTGAGCGAAGCGAAGGGTCCAGGTTCTTCGCCTGCGGCTCAGAATGACAGGGAGCGAGGGGCTCAGAATGACAGGGGGTGAGGGGCTCAGAATGACAGGGGGTGAATTGCTCAGCATGACAGAGAATAGCTCAGAGTGCCAGGGGGTGAATTGCTCAGCATGACGGCTTCCATTGTCACCCTGAGCGAAGCGAAGGGTCTAGGTTCTTCGCCTGCAGCTCAGAATGACATAGCGAAGAGTTCAGAATGACGGCTTCCATTGTCACCCTGAGCGAAGCGAAGGGTCTAGGTTCTTCGCCTGCGGCTCAGAATGACAGGGGGTCAAGGGCTCGGAATGACATAGCGAGAAGCTCGGAATGACAGGGGGTGAATGGATCAGAATGACATAGCCAAGAGCTCAGGATGACACGAGGCTGGCTAAACGATTACCAGTAGTCTCTATCCCAATGCCTATCCGGCATAGAAGCTAGCTATCCAATCCGGTCTTGGGGGCTGCTGACCTTGCTCCAGCATTTCCTTCCACTGCTCATCGGTCAATCTACCCTGCTCCATCGGCCACCCAGTGCACAGCCACCGGCCAAAAAAATAGCCACTGACAGAACAGAAACAAAAGGTTTTACCAGTTTCCCTTTGCCGCCCCCTATATAACTGAGCCTTCTCCACACCAGCCAGAACGTTTAATCCCTGCTTATAGCCAGTCTGGATGGTAAGAAGTTATCGAAAAGAATCACTTTATTAGCCACAGCAGCGATTTGCTCCACAGGTATTATTTGCTCCTGGCCTTGATTATCAATCACCACCCATATCTTATCCTGCGATAGCTCCCCCCTGATAGCAGTAATCACCCCTAAACTAACGCAATCAGGCATCATGACCTCTTGCCCAGGAGAAGCACTTTTAAACCCCTGGTGGTTATCATAGCTTTCAACATCCGCCAAATGCTCATACTTTAATCCTCTACCCTAAAAACGAAACAATCGGTAAAAAGTTTACACATTTCACGGACAGTTCAGTATTACACTTATTGATTCTATTGAGAATGTTTACTAATTGGCCAAAATGTCACTCTGAGCCGCAGGCGAAGAACCGAGACCCTTCGCTTCGCTCAGGGTGACAATGGAAGCCGTCATTCTGAGCCCCTTGCTTATTGTCATTCTGAGGGAGAGAAGCGACTGAAGAATCTCGCTCAGGATAAACTCCGCGAACAGTCTAACAGAGATTCTTCGCCCGTAGGGCTGAGAATGGCAAATAGGATTGCTAAACAATCTCTTCTATTACTTATTGATTTTCTGATACTAAAGTATTAATATTAAATATAGTCACACAAAGGAGGTGATAGGATATGAAGATAGAAGGTTTGTGGATGGGGATAATAGCTATCGTTGTCGGCATCCTGGTAATTGCCTTCCCAGATCTTATCCGGTGGATAGTGGGTATTGGTTTGATTGTAGTCGGCGTATTAGCCATTTTGGGGAAGAGGTGATTTTGCTATGCATATGCTCGGTATAACTGGATTACTCATGGGGATAATAGCCGTTGTTTTCGGCATTGTGATCCTGATTTTCCCCAGGTTACTTAACTATCTAGTAGCGGCTTACTTCATCATATTCGGAGCAATAGCTATCTTCCAAGCCCTAGCATAATAAAAGAACCAAGCAACTTGCTTCCTTCGGTTACCTCACGAGGGAGGACTCTTTGCATTTTCAAAGAACGGCTGTTGCCAAGATTTAATACCGATAGGATTTATCTAAATTCACTCCAGGTAAGAACAACAGAAATAGACTGGGAAGGGATTACGGCTACCCGAAAAGAGGCGGAGAAGGCCCGATGCCGACACGCTGGATACCTTAAATTTTGCCTTAACTAAACTAAATGAAATAACATTAACACCAAGCCCACAGCTAACATTACCGCGCCTAAAGCCAGTAAGCCAATCAATAACTTCATATTCATTTTCATTGCTAAAATCCTTTCTAATAGACAGATTGCTTATAATACTAGAACGGGATATCAGGGAAAAAGATTAGGCTGCCTCACATGTTAACGAGGAGTGCCACTCTCAGTGGCACTCCTCCCCTTTTATCTCAGGTTTTGGTAGTGGGTCAATTTGAAATAGATGATGCTTGGCAATTCCTTGCTATAGTATGTTAGACTTAAAGTATGCCAAAGCGGTCAAGTAAAAAGAGGGACATCAATATAACAGCCTCATCCATTCTTGAGGAGATTACCTCAGCCTCAGAGAATGGGAAGAACCCCTATGCTGTTCTTCTAGGTAGGCGTGGTGGATTGAAAGGTGGTAAGGCTAGAGCGGAGAAGCTATCTCCGGAAGAACGCAGAGAGATTGCTAAGAGGGCAGCTAAGGCAAGGTGGGGGAAGTAACTAACACCGCATTCACTATTTAGACAACTTGGCACTGACAAGCCGATTAAAACTGACATCAGCCTCTGCCGCCTGTATAGTCAGACTTCTATGTACATCTGGTGGTATACGAACCGTAAACTTACCCGAATAACGCTTAATTGAGAGCGGTTTGGGGATAGGTTCATTACTAGACAACATATCTGAAATAACTTCTGCTACTACATCATTTATCCCCCGAAGTGCTTCTTCTTGTGTATCAGCTAGCCAGCTTAGGCTAGGAAACTCCGCACACAATCCTACGTACTGCTTATCCTCATCAGACCAAGTAATCCGATAGGTATAGGGGTCATTTTTTACTGCTACCTTTGTTGCCACTTTGTTCCTCCAGTCTTTTTATTGCTTTTACTACCTGCCTGACTTGATAGGCTTTCCCTTTGCCATTGTCATTCTGTATGTTTATTCTTGGGTCGCCTTGCCAAGGTGTTTTGTATATATGATGACCACTCTTTAGGCGAGCTTTTCCAAAGTAATATTCACAGATTTTACATAGGTCAGCGAATCTAACATTATTCGGATTCCTCTCTAGTTGTTTAACTATATTATCTGTGGAATCCACCCTTAATTGAATGGTATCAATATTGATACCATTCTGTCAAGCCCTTTTGTCAACTATTTTAAAAAATAATTTAAAATTGACCTAAACCACATGACAATGCTTGAGCGGTTATGTATAATATAAGTATGAATAGGTTAAGTATTGAGAAAAGAAGCCAAGAGCAGGTTCAATGATGAAGTGCAACACTTAGGGAAGCAGGAAAGGAGATGCTATCCTAAGTGTCTATGGAAAAGAGCTATGAGCACTTAAAGATGGAAGAACGAGAGGTCAT
>CAZILT010000096.1:0-10217 GCA_964540185.1 uncultured Dehalococcoidales bacterium | reverse complement strand
GGCGGCGTTTCCACTCCTTTCCATCCCGATACTGGCAAGGCACAAATCTTCATCTATGATGCTTATCCCGGAGGCATCGGCATAGCTGAGAAGGGATTTGAGATAGTAGAAAAGCTGTGGCAGGCTACATTAAAGCTAATTAAGGAATGCCCCTGCCAGGATGGCTGTCCAAGCTGTATCCAATCGCCGAAATGCGGCAACAACAACCAGCCTCTGGATAAAGAAGCCGCCATAATACTGCTTGAAGAGCTGGCGAGCTCAAAAAACAAGCGGATAAGAACTACCCACTAAATTTTAGCCTCTAAGGAGCTCTGTTAGAATGTGAAGGTTAGTTTGCTCTCCTCAGGTGAAAGCCTTTCTATGGTCATGCCAAGCTTCCGAGCCAGGCTCATCATTTTCTTATTGTTAGGCAGCACCGTTGCATAGATACTTTTTAGTCCTTTCTCCTGTGCTATGCCTATCAATATATCAAGGAGCTTTAGACCCAAGCCATTGTTCTGAAAATCGTCAGCAACTAAAATGGCGAATTCTGCCGTTTCGCCACCAGGCTGAATTATCAGGCTGCTAACTCCCACACTCCTTCTCTTACCATTTGAGGTATACTCAGCCATAATAGCTATCTCCCTATCATAGTCGATATTGCAAAACCTGGTGAGCATGTTATGTGTTATCTCTTTAATTACATAGAAAAATCTGAATCTGGAGGTCTCCTGCGATAGGCCTGCTATAAGCTCCCGTTCAAGTAATTCATCTTCGGGCCTAATAGGCCTTAGCAATACAGACCTTCCATCTCTTAATCTCCAGGGCTCAATATACTTAGTGTGATAAGGAGATATTATTAAATGAGAATATTCCCCCATTTCTTTCTGTATTGCCTTTTCATCAAGAACTATCCTGGCATCTAGCGCCACAGCAGCGTTGCCGCTCATAACTAATGGATTGATGTCAATTTCTTTTATCTCTGGGAAATCGGTGACTATGCTTGATACTCTCACCAACGTTTCTTCCAGCAGCGTCAAGTTAGCAGGAGGTTTGTTTCTGAATCCCTCAGATAAAGCCTTATAAATCCTGGTCTGTTCTATCAACCTCCTAGCCAGTACCCGGTTTAGTGGTGGCAATCCTACAGCAATATCTTTAAAGAACTCTGCCTCCGTCCCACCCATGCCAAACATTATCACAGGACCAAAAATGGGGTCTTTTTTACTGCCTATAATAAGCTCATAATCATAATCAGGTATCATCTCTTGTACACTGACCCCTTCGATTTTAGCATCAGGTTTATGCTTCTCAACATTTCCCATTATTTCACCGAAGGCCTGTTTCACCTCATCATCTGAGGAAATATTTAGTCTCACTCCCCCCACATCCGATTTGTGCGTTATATCAGGCGAAGATAACTTCATTGCTACTGGATACCCGATCGCCGATGCTATTGTAACGGCGTCCTTAGGGTTTTTAGCTACATGCGGAGTTGTGCAACAGATTCTATATGTTGACAGGAACTTTTTGGAAGCTGCCTCAGTCAAAAGTGTTTCCCCCCGCGTCAAAGATTTACCAACCATTGCCTTAAGGTAGTTTTTGGGAGCTCCTATGTCTAATGGCATATCCTCCGGAGTCTCATATAGCATCTCTAGACTACGAGCATACTGATTCATATATAAATATGTTCTGACTGCCTCCTCAGGGAATTCATAAGTAGGGATGTTACTCTGGTAAAACAGTTGCCTGCCACGGGATACCTCCTCATCGCCCAGCAAAGCAGTAAGGATAGGCCTTTTACTTTTCTTTGCGTGTACGATAACCGCTTTTGCTATTTCAGTGGGGCTGGTTGCGCCTTGAGGGGCATATATAATTACAGCACCATCAACTCCGGGGTCCTTAATGGTAATCTCAACAGCCTTGGAATACCTTTGTGGATCTGCATCTCCGATAATATCTATAGGGTTAGATTTACTCCAGCTAGCAGGTAACAATCCATTTAGAGCGGACATGGTATCCTCATTGAGTTCAGCCAGTTTGCCCCCCATGCTCATTAAAGCATCAGTAGCCAGCGCTGCTGGCCCACCAGCATTTGTTATTATAGCTAAGTTTGGCCCCCGGGGCAGCGCCACTGTGTTTAATATAGAAGCGCAGTTAAAAAGGTCTGCAATTTCTTCCACCCTAACAATACCAGCTCTATTAAAAACAGCATCATAGTACAAATCTTCTCCTACCATAGCTCCTGTATGAGACCTAGCCGCCCTGGCGCTTTCCTGAAACTTACCTGGCTTTATTACAATTATGGGTTTTGTTCTGGCGAATCCTCTAGCTGCGCTCATGAATCTCCGGGCGTTTCCTATGGATTCCAGATATATGATTATGCTCCTAGTTTCAGTATCTTCACCAAAATAATCTATTAAATCCCCGAAATCTATATCTAGCATCGAACCTAAAGATACGAACGCACTGAAACCAACATTATGGCTAAGTGCCCAATCAAGAACAGCAGACCCTAATGCACCACTTTGTGATAGAAAAGCTACATATCCAGGCTTGGGCATCCTCCTGGCAAATGTTGCATTTAAATTAGCGCTTGGCCTGATTACCCCCATACAATTAGGTCCCATTATCCGAATGTGATATTTCCTGGCTGTATCTGCTATGCTAGCCTCGCGTGCTTTCCCTTCCTCACCTATTTCCTTAAAACCGGATGAAATAATAGTGACGGCTCTGATACCGGTTTTGCCAGCTTCTTCAACTAAGTCAGGAACAGACTTAGCAGGTGTAACAATGATGGCCACATCAGGAACTTCGGGCAGAGAGCTCATGGCAGGGTAACATTTCATCTCAAATAGTTTTTCCCTTTTGGGATTTACTGGATATATTTTGCGCTTATCCTTAGCCAACAATAAATTTTCTAAAATCGTCTTTGCTGGCGATCCTTCCCTGTCCGTAGCCCCCACTACAGCTACGCTGGCGGGATTAAAAAACAACTTTATCTTTTCCACACTCTTTAGCCTCCCTTCTGCTATTTCTGCCACCCAAGAGATGGCCTGTTCAACGATTCAAGTGCAGATATTAAATCCACCAACACTATAGCTAAGGCACATTGCCATGCGCAATTCATGTACATACACAGCCTACAAACCATTGCAAGCCATTATAGCACTGCTTGCGAATCTAAATCTAACCGTCGTGTATTCATATCTGCTTGCCCAGTCACCTGATTATCATCAGGACGCTTTATATACTAAATGCAACAGCGTTGCATTTAGCCTCTCCGCCCCATATAATATGGTTCATGGCTCAAGATTCAATACAGATCTTACAAGCTCATGGCTACAAGATAACCAGGCCCCGGAAGCAGGTGCTTGAAATCTTAGAGCAAGCACACAAACCCGTTTCCCCATATGATATACAAAGGCTTCTAAAACAAAAAGGCAGATATCTAAATCATGTCACTATCTACCGCATACTTGATTTGCTTTACCATCTCAATCTGGCTCACAGGGTTTTATCCAGTGGTGGATTCGTGAAGTGCGCTTTAGGCAACATAGAAGGCTGCCACAGGTTTATGGTCTGCCGCCAATGTGGAGCCATTCAGGAGTTTGCCGATAAGGAGTTATGCCAGGGGGAAAATAAAGCCGCCCAAAATCTGGGCTTCCATACTGAATACCACTTTTCCGAATCTTCCGGCCTTTGTGCTAATTGCTATAGAAAGCGCTCCAGAGGATAAAAAGACCTCAGTAAAATGCTCAAGCGAATAGCAAAGGAACTCAAGGAACACGCTCCTTTCACCGCTTTGGGGGCTCTTAGCGGTATCCTCATAATGCTAGTAATAGTCTTTGGCCATATCCCTTCCAGTATTTCTCATATCTCTTTTTATACTCTACACCCGCTCCATGTCGTATTAAGTGCCCTTGCAACTACAGCAATGTATGCCAAATACAAAAGGTGCAAATTATGGTCAGCACTTGTGATTGGCTGGACAGGGTCAATCGGGATAGCAACTATAAGTGACGTTATAATTCCTTATCTAGGAGCAAGTCTGCTTCATGTTCCCATAGAATTCCACATACCTTTTATCGATAAGTGGTGGGTTAATCTCGCTGCATTAATTGGCGTTGCTATTTGCTATCGGAAACCTACAACCAAGATGCCTCATTTTGGGCATGTCTTATTGAGCACCTGGGCATCATTATTCTACTTTACAGCATTTGGGATAGCTGATTGGATCCCTTTACTTCCTTTCATTTTCCTGTTCCTGTTCCTGGCAGTTTGGATTCCTTGCTGCACCAGTGATATAGTGTATCCTCTGCTGTTCGTGAGGAAAGAAAAGGAATTGCCTTCACAGGGAGAGGAAGGTGAATAGTAAGGAGGCAGCTAATATGGAAAGCCAGATAAAGAGCTCTGCTGAGCATGTGAGCACAAAATTACCTTTAGAGGATGGGACAGTATATAGCCGCAGGAAAGGGGCTTTACCCTTTCAGGTTCATCCATTGCAGGACTATATCCCCATAGCGGGTGAGAAAAAGATAGAAAAGCTGGAGAGGCTGGCTCAAAAGCTTAAAGGCGTAAGGATACTGGAGGTTAACTCCACAGCAGTGGGTGGTGGCGTGGCCGAGATGCTCTATTCCCAGGTGCCATTCATAAACGAGCTGGGGATAGAAGATGAATGGAAGGCTATGCATGGCACAGAGCCTTTCTTCCGAGTAACAAAAACCCTACACAATCTGTTGCAAGGCAAAAAGGGAACCCTCACCCCTCAAATGGAAGAAATATATTACCGCACTCTCAAGGAAAATGCTGATATCTATGCCAGTGACTATGACAATTATGGGCCAGATATAGTCATTGCACATGACCCACAACCACTTGGTCTAGCTAGCTATCTGAAGAAGGAAAGCGAAAAATGGCTGTGGAGATTTCACATTGACGTAGAAGGAGATACTCTGGAAGCCAGGCCAGTATTGTGGAAGTTTATTACATTTTGGGCAAAGTTTTATGATGCTGTTATGTTTTCCGGCGCCCATTATGTGATTGATTGTTGGCCTATGCAAAAGTATATAAGCCCCCCCTTCATCGACCCCCTTTCTGCCAAAAATAAGGAGTTAAGCTCGGATGAAATCGCTGAGGTGCTGGAGAAATATGGCATAGAGCCAAGAACACCGATATTAGCTCAGATAGGCAGGTTTGACCCCTGGAAGGGAATCGATACCACCATTCAAGCCTATAGGATTGCCCGGAAGGAAGAGAGATGCCAACTCATAGTAGCCGGCAACATGGCTTCTGATGACCCCGAAGGACAAGACATCTTCAACCGGTTTTGCCAGGAAACAAAAAACGACCCTGATATCCATATCATCAGGCTTCCCGATGACGTGGAAATCAACGCTCTGGAAGTGAATGCCCTGCAGAGAGCCGCCAGGATAATTTTGCAGCCTTCCACCAAAGAGGGATTTGGGCTGGTAATCACTGAGGCTATGTGGAAGGAGAAGCCGGTGATAACCAGAGAGGTGGGAGCAATCCCCATTCAAGTTAGAGGCGGTGAGACAGGCTTTTTCATCACTTCAGCCAAGAAAGCAGCAAAAAGAATAATCCATTTATTAAGAAATCCGGACGAGGCAGAATCTGTAGGCCGGGAAGCCCATAGGTATGTCAAGGAACACTTCCTGATGCCTGACAGAGTAGCGGACTATTTAAGGCTGGCCAATTATTTCGTAAATGGTGAATTAGATGAGGACTCCATAATTAGCTACCATCCCTGGTTCAAGCTCAGCAAGAGGAAATGCTAGATGCTCACCATCAGCATAGACCCTATTGCCTTTACCGCTGGCCCCTTCACTGTGAGATGGTATGGAATTATGGTGGCCCTGGCAGTCACAGCGGTGCTGGCCATGACCTTGCGAGAAACAAAAAGGCTGGGTATTTCACCAGATATTATCTATAACCTCTTCCTGTGGGGTATCATCGGTGGTTTTATCATATCCAGGCTGATTCATGTTATCGACCAATGGGAATATTATAGGGCTACTCCTGGTGATATTGTTGGCTTCGCCGGCTTATCACTTTACGGAGCCGTTATTGGGGCACTTCTAGCAGTATGGGTTTATCTGAGGATGAGGAAGATTCCCTTTGGGAGCCTTGCTGGTGTAGGTGAGAGCATTGCCGTTGGAGCACCTCTGGGGCAAGCCATAGGCAGGATTGGTTGCACCTTAAATGGTTGCTGCCATGGGAGGCTTAGTCCTTTTTCTTCCTTCCCTGGTGCAGTGATTTACACCCCTCGTGATACCATCACACCTGAATATTGGGGAGTGCCACTTTACCCGACACAGATTTACTTCTTCCTGTGGAATATGATAGTTTTTGCTGTGGTATGGCACATGCGCGGGAGACTCAAACCACAAGGCTCCCTGTTCTTCCTTTATCTCTGCCTCTATGCTGCTGGTGATTTCAGCTTGAGATTTTTCCGAGTAAACTCTCCCTTCTTCATAGGACTTCAGCAGGGGCAGATTATCAGTCTGGCAATCTTGGTAATAGCCGTGCCGTGGCTTCTCATCAGGATGCGTAGCTTTCGACTTTCTTGTCATTCTGAGCCGCAGGCGAAGAATCTTTGAGACTCTTCGCTCTCGCCCAGGGTGATATCTTAGCTAGCGAGGCTGGCCAGATGGGACAAAATCACAAAGTGTAAGCCGCAGCACCTCCTCCCCATTCCACCAGCTTTTCTCTATGTTATACACAATGTCTATAAGGTGTGGAATTTCCTCCTGTGCTTTGTTGGCGTTAAAAAACACAGCTTCCCATGCCACATTCCCTTGCTTGAGTTTCAGCCTCAAATGCTTGTCCTGGCTATCTAAGCTGCGGCATCCGGCTACCTCAACCTGACGGCTGAGGAAAGTAGGTTGCGGATTGCCTTTTCCAAAAGGTTCCAGTTGCTGAATTAAGCTAACAGCGTCACCGAGAGAGGATAAAGGAACTTCAGCATCTATGACCAGTTTGGGCTGCAAATTCAGACGTGATAACTGGCTTGCTGCCAGGTTCATAAGCCTTTCCTCTAATCGAGGTAAATTCTGACGGGATATAGTGAAACCAGCAGCTAAAGGATGACCACCAAATGCAATAAGTAAGTCCTGACATTCTGTCAAAGAAGAGGTAACGTTGAACTCAGGGATACTTCGGGCACTGCCTCGACATACTTCAGTGCCAAGGTTAATGATAATAGCAGGCTTATAAAATTCATCCACCAGCTTGCCAGCAACAAGACCGATAACCCCTACAGGATAACCTTCATCACCATCTATAAAGAGGGGGAGGTCCATCTTAGTATCCAATTGCTCCTTTACTCTGTGTAACACCTCGCTAGTTAATCTCTGGCGCTCAGCATTGCTTTGTTCCAGCTCTACTGCTAAGCGACGAGCTTCCTCTAATGAATTACCAGTGAGTAATTGATAAGCGGCAGTGGCGTCATTCATTCTACCAGCGGCATTGAGCCGAGGCCCTAAAGCCCAGGAGATACTCGCGGCATCAAGCTTACCAAGCTCCAGCCTAGCTAACTTGACCATTTCTTGGAGCCCAATGCGACCAGTGTTATTAAGCATCTTCAATCCTTCCTTCACCAGGTAGCGATTCTCACCAACAAGGGGAACCAAATCAGTGACCGTGCCTAAAGCTACCAGGTCCAATAATCGAAGAAGCTTTTCCCCTCTATTGTCCTTATAAAACATAGCCTGTACCAGCTTAAAGGCAACTCCTACGCCAGCCAACTCTGAGAAGGGATAGCGTGAATCCCTTCTTCTGGCATCAATTACAGCTACAGCTTGGGGCAAACTTGCCGGTGGAATATGGTGGTCGGTGATAATCATATCCAGCCCTATTTCTCGGGCTCGTCTTGCTTCTGCCAAATCCGTGATACCACAGTCAACAGTGATAATAAGCTTCACCCCCTGATTACGAAGCTTTTCTATTGCTGGCGACTTTAATCCATGCCCTTCAGAAAAGCGGTCAGGAGTATAGACAATGACCCTGCCGCCAAACTGTGATAAGCCCTCGGCAAGAACTGCTGTAGCTGTTATGCCATCAACATCAAAGTCGCCGTAGATAGCGATTTTCTCCCTGGAGAGCAATGCCTTATAGATTCTAGCTACAGCTTGTGACATGTCAGGAAGCAGGAAAGGATTGCCCTCAAATTCCTGGCTGGCGCTCAGAAATATCTCGATTTCATCTGATTTAACACCGCGATTATAAAGGAGTTGAGCAACTAGAGGAGGAAAGCTAACAGCGCTCAAATATTCGCTGGGCGCTGGCGGCAAGACTTCCCACTGAGCCTGATAATTCCTGTTCAAAGTTTGATGCAGCAACTTTTATTTAGAACCTCTAACTATATCACAACGGGAATTGCGGCTAAAACCTTCACTGTGCAGGCAGTATGATTATGGTAAACCCTGGAGGTTACTTTTCTTTTAGATTGACCTTATTTCCTGCCGCATGAATCTGAGGTAGGAAATGGCAAAGCATATAGCTGCCAAAGCTATTATGCCTACTATCTGTGGCCAGATAAGCAAAAGACTCTGGACAAAGGGCAGAGGGTTCGACATCCTTCCAGCAGTAAGGCTGCTTATCATCACTAGCGCCGGGTTTAGACTGCCTAATTCGGGTGTCAGTAAGGCAGAAACACTTTCCTCATAAAGGATGCGGGGGGAAATACGGGCAATCATCCCCTCCATGTCATAGTGGCTGGCTATCAATGCTGTACTAGAGTTTTGGTCAATTGGGATATGGGCATCAGCAATAGCTCCAGCAATCATGGGCATAAAGAAGAAAAAGAATATCCATAAAGCTATTGCGGCTAGCATAGAGGTAGCCGCTCGATTGAAGAAGACTGAGAAAAGTACAGATAAAGCCATCCAAAAAGCTCCGTAAATTATGGTTGTCACAGCAAAGACTATAAGCCTCAAAACTTCTTCTGCAGTTGGCGGCACACCAACTATGTAGAGCCCCAATCCAGCAACAATACCAACCACGCTTATTACCATAATAGCCAGGACACTTAGTCCAGCCAGGAACTTACCATTAATCACCGAATCCCTGTAGATTGGCTGTGCTAAAAGCCGACTTAAGTTACCGCTGGCTCTTTCATTATTTATAGCGTCAAACCCGAGAGCTATCCCTATAATGGGAATAAAAAGAGAGATGAAGAAAAGAAAGGAAGGCAATGTTTCCCCAGAGACAGTAAAAATCTTGAGGAAAATAAATTCGGTAGTAGGGGTTACCGCACCCCTTATATTCTGGATAGCTATATAAATGGCAAATATCCCTGTCAACATGGTCACCATGAACAGGATGGTGAATCTTGTGCTATTGAGATGGTCAGTTAACTCCTTGCGAAAAACAGCATACATAATTAGCCTTCACGGGAGTATTTCTTGTAAATTCTCTCTAAGCTAGCTTCCTCAATTTTCATTCCTATCAGGGAACTGCCGGAATCAACAATCGTTTTAGCTATCTGTGATCTTAAGTCTGAATCACAAATGATAAGCAATGAATCAGCAGTAGAGCCCGTTACATCCGTTACGCCCTCGGTTTGCTTTATAAGCTTGATAAGGTTAGTGCTTGGTTGGGCTACTTGAACTTCAATCCGGTATCGTCCGCCAGCGGCAGTTTCCTTTCCCAAACGGTCTATCGAACCTTCAGCTACTAGCCGTCCTTTAGCCAACACACCTACCCGGGTGCATATTTTCTGCACCTGAGTCAACTGATGAGAGCAGAAAATAACAGTCACCTTTCTCTTAGCCATCTTCACTATGAGATCTAATACCTCGCCAATGCCCTTGGGGTCTATACCCGAGGTAGGTTCATCAAGAAAGACAAGCTTTGGCTCCTTAACCAATATATCAGCTATGCCTAAGCGTTGTTTCATACCACGGGAAAATTCAGCTACCTTTTGGTCAGCCACTTTGGATAAGCCCACCGTAGTAAGAAGGTTATTAATCCTTTTCTCAACCTCCTCTCCCCGTGGCAGATTATTTAGCCCAGCAGTGTACCTTAAGTTCTGCCTGGCGGTTAAATCTTCATAGAAGCCAACGGTTTCCGGCAGATATCCAACGATGCGCTTCACCTGCAAAGGTTCTCTGGTTGGATTATAGCCGCAAACCCTTGCCGTGCCCGCGGTAGGCTCAGTCAGGCCAAGTAACATTAATATGGTTGTTGTCTTGCCAGCGCCATTAGGACCAAGAAAACCG
>CAZILT010000095.1:0-3518 GCA_964540185.1 uncultured Dehalococcoidales bacterium | reverse complement strand
GGGAAGGCGCTCGGGATTATGTCCTGTGGATTTGGCGCCAGTGGAATATTTATTATATTTATAGTTCGGCTCATCAATCTTTATCAGTGGCGAACCACTTTAATCATTCTCGGATTAGGAATGTGGCTATTTGGAATCCCTTTATCATTGCTCATCCGTTCTAAGCCGGAGCAATATGGTTATCTTCCTGATGGAGAGACAGCAACTGAGCAAACCCCACCACTTAAAAGTCAGGGTGGGCAAGTTGATTTCAGGGAGGCATTTAAAAGTAGAAACTTCTGGCACATAAGCATAGCGGAAGCAATACGGACGCTGCTTGTCATGGCAGTTATTACCCATATCATGCCTTATCTTGGCAGCCTGGATATATCCAGGTCGAGAGCTGCGTTTGTGGCAAGCTCTATTCCCTTGCTCAGCATTATCGGAAGGTTTGGTTTTGGGAGCCTTGGCGATATTTTTGATAAAAGGTATGTCATGGCTGGGGCCTATTCCTTGGTAGGAGTAGGGCTTTTGTGCTTCTCTTATATTCAGCTGCCAGGGATTATTTTCCCTTTCCTTATTCTTTTCCCTTTATCATGGGGGGGCGCTGCTTTGAGGGGAGCCATAGCGAGAGAGTATTTTGGGGTGACTTCTTTCGGCAAGATATTCGGGCTAATGATGGGAATAGCAGCAGTCGGCGGGATTATGGGGCCCTCCCTCGCTGGGTGGACTTATGACACTTTAGGGCACTATCATCCCATATGGCTTATCTTCGCCGGGATTAGCATCATTCCCGTAATACTGATGCTGGCGATGAAACCATGCAATCTTGAACACGCGAATGTTTAACGGGCAAGCTTGCAACGATGGGGGTAACTAAACCTGTCATTAGCCCCTGATATCACAGGGCTAAGGAGGCGTCGTTTTAGCAGGAACTAAACAAGATAAACATAAGCACGAAATCGGCTTGAGGCCGTTATCCTATGCACGAGTTTTCATACCATGGTATAATGTCCCCTACTATGTTTAATCGAGGTATTATATGCTAGAGGGAGAAAGAAAGAATAATATTATTACGCAGTTTGGGCTGAAAGAGGGTGATACGGGGTCTGCTGAAGTTCAAGTGGCATTGCTTACTGAAAGAATAAGTCTGTTAACGGAACACCTCAAGGCACATCCACATGATTATCACTCACGCCGTGCTCTTTTTAAAGTGATAGGGCGACGCAGGAGATTTCTGGCTTATCTTAATCGAGCAAATCTTAAGCGCTACGATTCGGTCACCTCTAGATTAGGTCTGAAAAAATAACATGTCTGATGTTTTTGAGCGCTCCATAGCTGGTCGACTTTTTACTATCCAAACAGGAAAGCTCGCCCAGCAGGCGAATGGCGCTGTTGTTGTTCGTTATGGAGATACGATGGTTCTAGTTAGCGCCTGTGCTGGCCATGAGGCTATAGAGATAGGAGCCTTTGTGCCCCTGACGGTGGACTATGAAGAAAAACTATACGCTGCTGGTAAAATACCGGGCAGTTTCTTCAGGCGTGAGGGACGCCCTGGTGAGGAAGCAATTATAGCTTGCCGCTTCATCGATCGATGTTTAAGGCCGCTTCTCCTTAAAGAGTTTAATCACGAAATACAAATTATAGCCACAGTGCTCTCCGCCGATAAGGAAAATGCCCCCGACATTTGCACTCTTATCGGGGCCTCAGCAGCTTTAACCATTTCTGATATTCCGTTTTGTGGTCCGGTATCAGCAGTGCGTGTTGGCTATCTGGATAACAGTCTGGTGTTAAACCCTACTCTGCCCCAAATGGAAGGCAGCCTACTCGACCTATCCGTGGCTAGCACTAAGCAAGATATAGTAATGGTGGAGGCTGGTGCCAAAGAGGTTTCTGAGAGTTTGGTGCTTGAGGCAATCGAGTTTGGGCATGAAGCTAATCAGGAAATTATTAAACTTCAGGAAGAGCTTCAGCAAGCTTACGGCAAGACTAAGGTAGAGGTCAAAGCCAAGGAAATCATGCCTGAGCTTTCAAGCAGCATCTATAGTTTATTTGGCGATAAACTAGGCGAAGCCCTAAATCAATCAGGGAAATTACAACGGGAACAAGCTCTAGCCTCGCTCAAGGAAGAGACAAAACAAAAATTAGCTGACTCTTTCCCTGAAGAGGAAATCGGAAGTGCTTTTGAAGCTCAGCTTAAAGTGGAGGTAAGGAAAAAAGTTCTGCAGGAGAGACAGCATGTAGATGGCCGCCGTGCTGATGAAATCCGCCCTATTCATTGCGAGATTGGCCTGCTGCCTCGCGCTCACGGTTCAGGTCTATTTAGCCGGGGAGCGACACAGGTGTTAACCATCACCACTCTAGGGTCGGCAAGACAGGAGCAGTTATTGGATGGTTTGGGTTTAGAGGAGACTAAACGTTTCATGCACCATTATAACTTTCCCCCTTTCTCTGTAGGAGAGGTAAAACGGGTAGGGACGCCGGGGAGGCGGGAAATTGGGCATGGTGCTTTGGGGGAGCGGGCTATCAGGCCAATACTACCTTCAGAAGAAGATTTTCCCTATACTATTCGTTTGGTTTCCGAAGTGCTTGGTTCCAATGGGAGCACATCTATGGCCAGTGCCTGTGGCTCATCGCTGGCATTAATGGATGCTGGCGTACCTATTAAGCGGCCAGTGGCTGGAATAGCTATGGGGCTGGTCACCGAGGAGGAGGGGGAGCATGTCATCCTAACTGACATTGAGGGAATAGAAGATGCTAACGGAGACATGGACTTTAAAGTCGCCGGCACTTCTCAAGGGATCACCGCTCTGCAGCTTGACATTAAAGTTAAAGGAATGAGCTCTGATATTTTAGCTGAATCTCTAAGCCAAGCTCGTCGGGCTCGCCTGGAGATATTGAACAACATGGCACAGGCCATTGAGGTTAGCCGTCCTACCCTTAGTCCCTATGCTCCCAGAATGCATGAAATCGTCATTGATTCCAGTAAGATTGGCAGTGTCATCGGCCCAGGGGGCAAGACTGTAAGGTCCATCACAGATGAAACTGGAGCAACCGTAGATATAAGGAATGATGGCAGGATTATTGTTGGTTCTCCTGATGAAGAAGCAGCTCAAAAAGCAATCAAGATGATAGAAGACCTAACCCATGAGGTAAAGCCAGGAGATATTTATACTGGGAAAGTAACCCGAGTACTGAACTTTGGTGCCATGGTGGAAATTCTCCCAGGTAAAGAGGGCTTGGTCCATATCAGTGAGCTTACCGATCATTACGTGTCTAAGGTTGAAGATGTAGTTAAGCTTGGTGATGAGATAATGGTCAAGGTTATTGAGATTGACAATATGGGCAGAGTAAACTTATCGTGCAAAGCAGTGCTTGAGGAGTCTCCTCGCCTACCTGTTGATAAGACGAAGGATTCCCTGGCCCCCAGACATCATTGGCAGAATCAGCCAAATTATCGGCGTACTCACTCGCCTGATAAAGGCGATCGCCACGGCCATTACAATAACAATAAGTAAATCAGGACACCGCATGGGGGA
>CAZILT010000094.1:0-4527 GCA_964540185.1 uncultured Dehalococcoidales bacterium | reverse complement strand
AAGGCAGTGCGCTCCTTGGAGTTTGGCAGGAGAACGCTTCTCTGGGAAGATGCGAGTTGGATCAAGCTAAAGAAGCTTGATTCCTACCCACTTCATCCTAACGATTTAAGAATATGGGCAATTGTGGCAGCGCTAAGAAGGGATGCTACGCCTGAGGAACTTGCTCAACGCACTGGTATAGACCCGTGGTTTATCTATAAGCTGCAAAACATCGTTGATATGGAGAAACGACTTCTTTCTGAACCATTGAAGCCAGAACTTCTATTGGAGGCAAAGCGTCTCGGTTTCTCTGATGAGCAGATTGGAACTTTAGCTGATAGGCTACCGGAACAGGTAAGGCAGATTCGCCATCAGTGGGATATCCGCCCGGTATATAAAATGGTGGATACTTGTGCTGCTGAATTTGATGCTGAGACTCCTTATTTCTATAGCACCTATGAGAGGGAGAATGAAGCTGCGCCTTTAGAAGGCAGAAAGGCTGTGGTTATCGGCAGCGGTCCCATACGTATTGGACAAGGAATTGAGTTTGACTATTGCTGTGTCCACTCTGCCTGGGCGCTTCAGGAGGCTGGGGTAAAGAGCATCTTGGTTAATTCCAACCCGGAAACAGTTTCCACTGATTTTGATACCAGCGATCGTCTTTATTTCGAAGCCTTAGATGAGGAGAGCATTCGAGATATACTTGAAAACGAGGGTCAGGCTGCCACGGCCTCCATCGTTCAGTTTGGCGGGCAGACAGCCATCAATATGGCTGAGCCATTGGCTCGGAATAACCTGCCAATACTTGGCTCGGGCGCTGAGGCCATCGATATTGCTGAAGACCGTCGCCGATTTGAGGATTTCCTGGATAGACTGGGTATCCCCCAACCGCCAGGGGCTGGCATATTATCTGTGGAGGAAGCGCTAAATGTAGCCAAGTCCTTAGGCTATCCGTTGCTGGTACGTCCTAGCTATGTCCTGGGTGGCAGAGCAATGGAAATCGTTTACAACGAGACTGAGTTAATTCGCTACCTGACAATGGCTTTGGAGCTAGAGAGTCGCCACCCCGTGTTGATTGATAAATACATGCAAGGCAAGGAAGTTGAGGTGGACGCTGTTTGTGATGGGGAAGGGGTGCTTATCCCTGGCATAATGGAACATATTGAGAGGGCTGGTGTGCATAGCGGTGATTCTATAGCTGTTTACCCGGGTTTGAATCTAACTGGGGATGAGGTTAGCACCATAGTGGATTATGCCACTAGAATTGCTTTAGCCCTTCAGGTCAAAGGTTTAATAAATATACAGATGGTTATTATGACAGAGAGTGGTTTTTCATCTGTATATGTTCTTGAGGTGAATCCTCGAGCTAGCAGAACTGTGCCCTTTATCTCCAAAGTAGCTGGGGTGCCCTTGGTGCGGATTGCTACCAAGGTGATGGCTGGCATTAGCCTTAAAAAACAAGGCTACAAAGGGGGATTGTGGAAGAGGCAGGAATTAGTTGGCATAAAGGCTCCTGTTTTCTCCATGTCCAAGCTGATTGGAGTGGATAACTATCTTGGTCCCGAGATGAAATCTACCGGTGAGGTTATGGGTATTGATTACACTTTCGCGGCTGCTTTAGTCAAAGCGCTTTTAGCTGCTGGCTTGATGCTACCTCAAAAGGGTAGTCTGTTGCTTAGTGTTGCAGATAGAGATAAAGCTGAATCCTTACCCGTAATTAAGAAGTTACATTCTCTACATTATGGCCTGTATGCCACAGAAGGAACTGCAGCGATGATTCAATCTGTAGGGTTTCCAGTGAGGATGGTGACTAAGAAATTAAGCGAAGGCCATCCTAATGTTATTGATGTTATACAGGATGGCTCTGTCAGTGGAGTGGTTAATACTATTACGGGGGGGAGTATTTCCTTGAAGGATGGATTCAGTATCAGACGCGCCGCTGCAGAAAAAAGGATACCCTGTTTCACCTCTTTGGATACTATTCGCGTAGCTACAGAAGCGCTAGCGAATACTATCCAGAGCTTTAGCGTTCAACCACTCAGGGAATATTTACAGGGCAAAGATATGAAGCCCTAAATTCGAGATTGTAAAAGATTGGATTTTGCAGGTGAACCTTGTTTAGCATCTAGGAGCGATGGTTTGATATGAACCAGTCTCTATGTACTATCACTTCTAATATAGAGGTTATGCCTGGTGTGAATCTTATGTGGCTTGAAGCCCCCGATGTAGCTGACATAGTTCAGCCGGGGCAGTTTATTACGGTATGCAGTGGGGACTTGGTATTACGCCGCCCTTTCAGTGTACATCAGGTGGATTCAAACCGAGTTGCTCTTTTGTTTGCCATAAAGGGCAAAGGTACCTTTTGGTTGTCGCAGCGCCGGGTTGGTGACAAAATAGATATCCTCGGGCCTTTAGGCGGGGGATTTAATATCGAATCAAGTTCAAGGAATTTATTGTTGGTGGCTGGAGGTATTGGTATCGCTCCTCTTGCTTTTTTAGCAGGGCGTGCTTCACTGCAACATTCAATAATCTTAATTCATGGAGCAAGCACAGCTTCCCAGCTTTACCCTTTCTCCTCATTGCTGCTCACTACTGAATCTTCTCTACTGAAGGCAAAGGGAAAGATAGAGGCTGCAAGACAGGGCAGCCCGGCGCCTTTGCCCGACTCTGTTCAATTTGTTCCTGTCACTGAGGATGGCAGCGTGGGCAGAAAGGGTGTGGTAATCGATGTATTGCCTGATTTCTTGGATTGGGCTGACCAAGTGTATGCTTGTGGACCTATAAATATGTATCAGGTGATGTCCAATATGTTGTTGCCAGCAGAGCGGAATAAACTTAAAATGAGGAAGTGCCAGGTTTCTCTTGAGGTGCGAATGGGGTGTGGCATCGGGGCCTGCTATGGTTGCACTATAACTACCATGAAGGGCTTAAAGCAGGTATGCCGCGACGGGCCAGTATTTGAATTAGATGATATTTTATGGGAGGAGGTAAGTATATGACGGCTCACCCTATCATTGCGAGTTTTTCCTTGTCATTCTGAGCGAAGCGAAGAATCTTAAAGCGAAGCAATCTCTTTGGAAGGAGGTAGGAATATGACCGTAGTTACTAAGGACATCATCTTGCAAACAAAGGGAAATTGCGACATCCTCGATATAACCTCTCAAGTAGCAAGGAAGGTAGAGGAATCGGAGGTAAGCAATGGCATAGTGACCTTGTTTGTAGTTGGCTCAACAGCAGGGATAACGACTATCGAATATGAGCCCAGGCTCCTTTCGGATTTCAAAAACATGTGGGACAGTGTAGTACCTCAAAATATTCCTTATGAGCATAACAAGACCTGGGGAGATGGGAATGGACACTCCCATGTACGTGCTTCTGTACTTGGCGCCTCATTGACTATCCCGTTTATGAATAAGAGATTGACCTTGGGCACCTGGCAGCAAATAGTTTTCATCGATTTTGATAACCGCCCCAGGTCGCGGAAACTGGTATTTCAGATTATGGGTGAGTGAGTTAAGATTGGTCCCTTTATACTGCTCAAGCAGTACGGATATCGGGGGCATTAGCTATAAAAGACCCCCATCCCTAACCGAGTGAAATAAAAGGAAGTTCGCTCCATGAGGAACATGAAGGTATTAGGTATCATGGGTAGTCCCAGAAGGCAGAGCAACACTGAGATTTTACTCGATGCAGCGCTAGCAGGTGCTAAACAGAGGGGGGCGGAGGTGGAAAAAGTGGTGGTTTCAGAACTTGAAGTCTCCCCATGTCAGGAGATATATGCCTGCCGCAAGGATGGTCACTGTGCCATCAATGATGATATGCAATGGCTCTACCAGAAGCTTCTGGAGGCTGACCATGTTGTATTCGCCTCACCTATATTCTTTTATGGCGTTACCAGCCAGGCCAAGGCAATAGTGGATAGATGTCAGGCGCTTTGGGTTAGAAGATATATGCTGGGTATAGGAAAGGAGGATGCCAGGGTGCGGCGAGGGGTGTTTATCTCGGTTGGTGCTACTCAGGGTGAGAGGCTCTTTGAGGGTGCAGTGCTCACGATAAGGTATTTCTTTGATGCCATCGGGGTGAAATATGCTGGTGACTTATTAATCAAGGGAATAGAAGGTAGGGCTCAAATAAGACAGCACCCTGCGGCTTTGCAAGATGCCTTCCATCTTGGCCAGCAGCTTGTGTCTCCGAATACTGTGCGCTAATTATGTGGTTTTCATCTGATGCTGGGAACTCGCCAATCTCCCTTAACTTGCCTATCATGGGCCTTTTCTTTCCTCGTTTCGCCTTCAGTTTAACCCAGATTGTAATTCCTGGCGCTGCGTTTTCTTGCTTTGATTTGGCTAAGTCAGTCTATTCTAATCGAATAATGAGCCTGTGATATCTAAACCTTATCAGCACCTCCTCTATCCATTTGTATTTCTCTCCCACAGATAGCGCCCTGAACTCTAGTGCTTCACTCCCTCCCAGAAATTGCTCAACTTGTTCTATCGTTTGTAATTGTTCATCGTTCATAATCAGTCGCATGTCCCAATCATAAACGAG
>CAZILT010000093.1:0-3914 GCA_964540185.1 uncultured Dehalococcoidales bacterium | reverse complement strand
GTTATGATAAACGAGGGGCAACAGCTTTCAGCCATGACATATGCTAACCCAGCAATTCGCTTAATTGACCCCTATGAGATAGAAATGAATGGCACGATTGATGAGATAGATATCGCAGGGGTGAAACTGGGCCAGGAGGCAGATGTTACTTTAGATGCTTTGCCCGATAAAGAAGTAATGGGTAAGTTGACCTTCGTCTCTCAGGAAGGAACTGTTCAGGCGGGGGTGGTATCTTATAAAACAACCATAACTCTGGAAAATCCTGATGATGAGCTCAGGGATGGAATGAGTGCCACTGCTGAAATCATCATTGACCGCCATGATAATGTATTGCTGATACCCAATCGAGCTATTCAGGGCTCCTTGGATAATCCTTGGGTAGAGGTTGTCGCAGGTGAGAAAACTGAGCAAAGGCAGGTTACTTTGGGCTTAAGCGATGGTGTGAATACTGAGGTCTTATCCGGGCTGGATGAAGGGGAAGTGGTAGCCTTTCCTGAGTCACAGTTGCCCTTCAGTATGTTTGGGGGCTAACAAAATGGTCGAGCTAGATAACATAGTTAAGATATATAAGGCAGGGCGTACAGAGATTCCTGCTCTCCACGGGATAAGTTGTCACATCAAAGCAGGGGAAATGGTGGCTATTACAGGACCATCAGGCTCGGGCAAATCTACATTGATGAATATCGTCGGCTGTCTTGATAAACCCAGCTCTGGGCAGTATCGATTAGATGGTGTTGAAGTAAGTAAGCTCAATGATAATAAATTGGCTGACATAAGAAACAAGAAGATAGGTTTTGTCTTCCAGAGCTTTAATCTATTGCCCAGAACTACAGCTTTTGCTAATGTAGAGTTGCCGCTTATTTATAGTGGCAGCGGCAATCGACGGCAACGAGTTTTACAAGCTTTGGAATCTGTAGGGCTAGCCCAGCGAGCCAAACATAGGCCAAGTGAGCTAGCTGGAGGTGAACAACAAAGGGTAGCCATCGCTCGTGCATTGATAAACCATCCCTCCCTTATTTTGGCTGATGAGCCCACGGGCAATCTTGATACTCAGACTAGCAGGGAAATTATGCTGCTGTTTAAAAAATTGAATCAACAGGGAATAACCATTGTCTTGGTTACCCATGAGGCGGATATTGCCGCTTATACCCAGCGCACTATAAAAATTCGTGATGGTAAGATTGAGGCATTAGGATGAAAATATGGGATTGCTTCGCCATCGCATTAAGAACTCTGTTCAGCCATAAAATGCGTTCAGTTCTAACGATGCTGGGCATTCTAATTGGCGTAGCCGCGGTTATCTCCATGGTATCGTTGGTCAGGGCAGAGCAGGCCATGGTGCAGGAATCCTTGGAGTCGCTAGGTACTAATCTAGTAATGGTCATCCCCGGCGCTTCGAGTGGTGGGATGGGAATGGGGGGCATGCTCGGCTCGACCCAAACCTTGACCTTAGAGGATGCTGAGGCAATCGTCCGTGACGCACCTTCTGTGTTGATGGTAGCGCCGGTAACCCAAACTGCTACTCAGATAGTGGCTGGAGGAGAAAATGTTGGCTCCCTGACCTATGGAGTGACCCCCGAGTATCAATATGTGCGTAACTTTGAAGTTGACCAGGGTTCCTTTATCACTGAGCAAAATTATAAGGGGATGGCCAGAGTAGTTGTTTTGGGCAGCCAGCTAACTGAAACCCTTTTTGGAAAAATGTCTCCTGTTGGTCAGAGTTTGAGGATTGAGGGGAAACAATTTAAGGTTATCGGAGTGCTTAAGAGCAAGGGAGAGGCCTTTGGTCAGGAGGACCAAGCAGCGATGATTCCCCTAAGCACAGCACAGGCGGTTATATCGTCTGAGCGTGCTGGCAGCGGTGGACATACTGTCCAGGCGATTTCTGTGCAGGCGCGAAGTAAGGAAGCAATAGACTCAGCACAGTGGGAGATTAGCAATATTCTTCGGCAGCGCCATAATATTAGACAAGGGGAGGATGATGACTTCACCGTTATGAGTATGGATGCCCTATTAGGTATGGCTGACCAGATGTACCTGATAGGAGAGATTATTATGGGTGCTATAGCTGGTATTTCACTGCTTGTTGGCGGCATCGGCATAATGAATATCATGCTGGTTTCGGTAACCGAGCGCACCAGAGAGATTGGACTTCGAAAGGCGGTGGGGGCTAAACGTCGTGACATTTCCACTCAGTTTCTTACTGAAGCTGCTGTGTTAAGCCTCTGTGGTGCTGCTATAGGGATAGTTTTGGGGTGGGCTATAGTTAAGGTTAGCTTTAGAGCATTGGCGGATATGGGAATCCCCTTCCCGGCTGTTATCCCGGGCGATGTCGTTGCGTTAGCAGTGGGAGTAGCGATCTTTGTGGGGCTTGTTTCCGGTATTTATCCTGCGATTCGGGCTGCCAGGCTTGATCCCATCGAGGCTCTGCGCCACGAATAGATTAGACCCCCTGGATTAAGGACAGGAACTCAGACCGCGTGGCTGTTTTGCTGCGGAAAGTTCCCCTTACGGCTGAAGTTATCACATTAGTCCCCGGCTTCTTAATTCCACGCATAGTCATGCACAGGTGCTCTGCCCGAACAATCACACCTACGCCATCGGGCTGGAGGGCTTCAAAAATGCAGTCAGCAATCTGCTTTGTCATTCTTTCCTGGAGTTGAGGACGCCTGGCGAATATCTCCACTACTCTGGCTAACTTGCTTATCCCCACTACCTTACCACCCAGGCGGGGGATATAGCCTACATGAGCTACTCCGTAGAAGGGAAGCAGATGGTGTTCACACATAGAATAGAATGGGATATCTCTCAAAACTACCATTTCATAATGCCCCTCTTCAAAGCCTACTGATAATTCAGCTTGTGGGTCAGCATCCATGCCAGAGAAAAGCTCAGCATACATTTCAGCAATGCGACTGGGAGTATCCTTCAAGCTCTCCCTTGAGGGGTCTTCCCCAATAGCCTCAATCATAGAGGCTGCAGCCAGCTTGATTTTATTTTGATCTATCATCTTAAATCCCCCTCTTGATAAATTGAACGCTGTCTTTATCCGCTGTGGCATAGAAATCTGAACTGAGGTAAAGAAGTGGTTTTACCTTATCTATGTTGAGAACCAATTCTGTGGTAAAGGCTTCTTCAAGGTAATGCACAGCTACAATCTCACCAATCACCCAGATGTGGTCGCCATAAGCCCTGCTATCCACAAGTTTGCATTCGTAAGCGGCATAAGCATCTTTCAATATAGGTACTCCCGTATTTAGAGGTTTTTCTTTCTCGATGTTAAATCTTTCAAATTTGTCCATTCCTTGTCCTGAGGTGCTGCCAACTTGTGCAGCAAGGGAAGCTTTGTCAAAGGGAATAAAATTAATGCCGAATTCCTCGCTCTTGGCGATAAGGCGATGGGTGAATCTGTTGGGTGAGATAGAAACACCATAGAGAGGCGGGTGTAGGGAAATCAAGCTGTGCCAGGCAGCAGTCATAGCGTTATCTTTGCCTTGAGCGCTGGCGGTAACTATAACTGCTGTTTTAGGGTAATGGTGACTAAACCTGGTAATATTCTTGGTCACAATCTTTAGCATTCTGAGAACCTCCTTGTTGAGATTTATTCGCTTTGCTATAGAGAGAACTTGTCATTGCCAGGAGTGTAAGCGACAATGTAATCTGTTACACACTGGTTTTTATACACTGCGCACTAGGCAAAACCTAGAGCCCTCTCAATTGTAGTCAAATCGGTGGGAAGCTCTATTAAAGGTTGGGCGTATTTAGCTGGTATGCCAGGGTCTTTTAGTCCTGTTCCGGTAATAATGCACACCACCCTTTTATGGGAGAACTTTTTCCCTCCTGCCATCTTGATGAGTCCAGCTAAGGAGGCGGCTGAGGCTGGCTCACCAAAAACGCCTTCTTTGGTCGCTGCT
>CAZILT010000092.1:0-15899 GCA_964540185.1 uncultured Dehalococcoidales bacterium | reverse complement strand
AAGCAACTGGAGGCTCAGTTAACTATGCGCCGCTATGAAGGCTTCTTAAAGTGAGACAATAAGTAAAGTGTATATTGTTATATTAGGTGCTCCGGGGGCAGGGAAGGGAACGCAAGCAGATATTATTTGCCAGGACATGAATTTACCACACATTGCATCCGGTGATTTATTTCGGCAGGCGATAGAGAAAAAGAGCAAATTAGGCCTCTTAGCTAAAAGCTACATGGAAAAAGGAGAGTTAGGCCCTGATGAAATAGCAATTAATATGATTCTCGAAAGAATCAGCTCACCTGATTGTGCCTCAGGTTGTCTTTTTGATGGTTTCCCCCGCACTTTAGAACAAGCTAAGGCATTGGATAAGGCTTTGGCTGGACAAGGGAAAAGTATAGATAAGGCGATATACATTGAAGTACCTGACGAGGAGCTGATGAAACGCCTTAGTGGGCGTTGGATTTGCCGGAGTTGCCAAACACCCTATCACCTGATAACTTCACCACCTAAAGTGGAGGGAAAATGCGATAAATGTGGTGCTGAGTTATATCAGCGCCCTGATGATAGGGAGGAGATAGTGAAGGAGCGCTTGAAGGTTTTCCATGAGCTAACTATTCCTATTCTTGATTATTATAGGAAACAGCATAAATTAAGCAAAGTCAACGGCAATTCAGGCATACCACAGGTAGCTAAGGAAGTACTATCTATAATTAAAGAGGGTAGATGATAATTATAAAATCTCCCGAAGAAATAGCTATTATGCGGCAATGTGGTAAGATACTAGCAGCTATTCTGGGTAAACTAAGAATGGAAATAAGGCCGGGGATTAAAACTCAGCAGCTAGATGCTATTATGGCTGAAGAATCAGATAAGAGAGGAGTCAAACCTTCATTTAAGAATTATCACGGCTTTCCTGCCAATCTGTGTGTTTCTGTGAATGATGAGATAGTTCACGGCATTCCTGACGAACGACTATTGAAGGATGGAGATATTGTCTCCTTAGATGCTGGAGTTATTTGTGATGGTTTCCACACAGACTCCGCTATAACCGTTGGCGTAGGAGAGATAAGCCAGCAAGCTAAGGAACTTATGGAGGTTACTGAAAATAGTTTGAAGACTGGCATTGCTCAAGCTAATTGTAGAGCATATGTTAAGGACATTTCAGTTGCCATTCAGAATTATGTTGAATCAAGAGGCTTCTCTGTAGTCAGGGAATATACAGGGCATGGGGTAGGAAGAAATTTGCACGAAGAACCACAAGTACCTAATTTCGCCTTTGAAAATGGTCCCCTTCTCCGCAAGGGGATGACTTTAGCCATTGAACCAATGGTCAATGCCGGTGATTGGCGTACCAGGGTAGCTCCCAACCGATGGACAGTACTAACAATTGATGGAAGCATTTCGGCACACTTTGAGCATACTATTGCTATCACTGATGGTGAAGCTGAGATACTTACTTGAATATTAACCAAAAAACATGCCTAAGAAAGAAAAGATAGAAGTTGAAGGCAAGGTAATTACATGTCTACCCAACACAATGTTTCGTGTAGAGCTAGCTAATGGTCACATGGTGTTAGCTCATATTTCAGGGAGGATGAGAAAACATTATATTAAGGTTCTGCCTGGAGATAGGGTCTTAGTGGAGCTTTCTCCTTATGACCTAAGCCGGGGGAGGGTTACCTATCGGCTTAAATAGTCTTTCATCTTTGACAGACCAGCAAGGAAAGTTTATTATAGGAAGGTTTTGTTTTCGGTGATTAAGAATGAAGGTAAGAGCTTCAGTTAAGCGGCGCTGCACTAAGTGCAAAATTATCAGGCGGAGGGGGGTTGTCAGAGTTATCTGTGAAAATCCAAAACATAAACAGAGGCAAGGTTAATAGATAATGGCACGCATCGCTGGCATAGATCTTCCCAAGAATAAGCCAATTGAGGTGGCTTTGCAACGTATCTACGGCATTGGCACTACATCAAGTCAGCGGATTCTAACTGCTACTGGGATTGACTCCAACATCAGAGTTAAGGATCTTGCCGAAGAACAGGTTAGTGAACTCCGAAGTATTATTGATAAACACTATAAGGTCGAAGGGGATCTTAGGCGGGAGGTTCAGTTTAATATAAAGCGCCTCATCGACATCAGTTGTATGCGAGGAATGAGGCATCGCATGAACTTACCAGTTCATGGGCAGAGAACGCGCACTAATGCTCGCACTAAAAGAGGTGCAAGGAAGACAGTGGCCGGTAGGGGTCAAAGGCGAGGCGTAGCAAAGAAGTAAAGAGGTTGTGTGCCATAAATGCCAAAAAAGAGAAGGACTAGCACAGGAAAGAGGCCACGCAAGGGCATTGTTGAAGGTCGGGCCTATATTCAATCTAGTTTTAACAACACCCTCGTTACTATTGCTGACATGGAGGGCAATGTTATCTCTTGGGGAAGCTCTGGCGCGGCTGGATTTAAAGGTTCCAGAAAGGGTACTCCTTATGCTGCCCAATTAGCTGCTCAGGATGCAGCACGACGAGCAATGAACGATGGCTTACGCCGAATCGAAATCTATATTAAAGGTCCTGGTAGTGGGCGCGAGGCAGCTATCCGCGCGTTACAGGCCTCAGGCCTTACCGTCACCAGTATCAGAGATGTGACTCCTATTCCTCACGATGGCTGCCGTCCAGCTGGAAGGAGAAGGGTATAAAATGGCACGTCATACAGGACCCTCCTGTTGCTTATGTCGTTATCTTGGCGAGAAGCTAATGCTCAAAGGAGAGAAGTGCTTTACGGCCAAGTGTCCTGTAGAGAAGAGAAGCTCCCGAACAAAAAAGGGTTTCTTAAGACGCCGCAGAATTTCCGATCGTGGGCTTCAATTGCGAGAAAAACAGAAGGTTCGTTTTAGCTATGGTGTCTTAGAGCGGCAATTTCGTCGCTTTTTTTCCGAGGCGGCCAAGTCGCCCGGCATCACGAGCGATAACCTTATGATATTGCTAGAGAGGCGCTTAGATAATGTGGTTTACCGCTTAGGTTTTGCTGACTCGCGTGCTCAAGCTAGACAAATAGTCCAGCACAGACACATATTTGTTAACGGACACACAGTAAATATACCTTCCTATCTGGTAAAATCGGGAGACACTATTGGGTGGCGAGAAGCAAGCACCAAAAGTGAATACTATAAAAGCTTGGCCGAAAAGATTAAGGGCAAAATCACTCTGGGATGGCTAAGCCTGAATGAAGAGCAGTTGAAGGGCACCGCTTTAACTTTGCCCAGCCATGACGATATTGAGGCTAAATTTGATGCCAGAGCCATTGTTGAATATTACTCAAGGTAGTCTAAAGGAGGATCCTCTACCATTGGAGCTATCTATACCAAAGATAAACTACATTGAAGGCGCTGGCAATTATGGACGCTTTGCTGCCGAACCTTTAGAGAGAGGGTTTGGAGTCACCTTAGGCAATGCACTGCGTCGTGTACTCCTTAGTTCTTTGCCTGGTGCTGCAGTAACCTGGGTCAAGATTGAAGGGATTCAGCATGAATTCTCCACTATCCCTTATATTAAAGAGGATACCGTTGAATTTTTACTGAATGTCAAGGAGCTAAGGCTTCGTCCCCTTTCTCATAAACCTGGCAAGTTGCTTCTAGAAGCAGAAGGAGAGGGCAGAGTTTGCGCTGCTGATATTAAACAAATAGCAGACTTTAAGATTGCTAACCCAGAGCTACATTTGGCCACTCTGGACTCCTCTCAAGCCAGACTATATGTTGAATTTAATGTGGAGCCAGGGAGGGGTTATGTGCTTGCTAAATCGGCTGACGACCTGCCAGTAGGAGCACTGCCTCTAGATGCCATCTTCACCCCAGTGCGTAAGGCTAATTTCTCGGTAGAAGCTATCAGCCCCGGGGAGGAAAGAAGCCAGGAAAGGCTTATTCTAGAAGTGTGGTCTGACGGTACTATTTCTCCAGAGGAAGCAATCAGCCAAAGTGCTAATATCCTAATTAATCTACTCAGCCCATTTAAGGAATTTGAAATTGCAGCGGCAGAGCAGGTAAGTATTGGTGAAGGTTTACTAATTCCAACCGAACAGTATAACACCCCTATAGAGGAATTAGGCCTATCGATGCGAGCTTACAATAGTTTAAGGAGAGGCGACATTTCGAATTTGGGACAGCTTTTGGAGAAGAGCAGAGAAGGTTTACCGCCATTACCTGGCTTTGGAGCAAAGTCTCGAGCTGAAGTGGAGGAACTGATTGCCAAATTAGGTTTTCCTATTCCCCCTAAGAAGAAGAAAGGAAAATGAGACATCGCATAGCTGGACGGAAATTAGGTAGGCCTACAGGTCACCGCTGGGCGCTATACCAAAATCTGGTAACCTCTCTCCTGGCTTATGAGAAGATCACCACTACTGAAGCTAAGGCTAAGGAAATTCGTAGCTTGATTGAGGAGATGATCACGTTGGGAAAAGAAGGCAATCTTGCTTCAAGACGGCGAGCTACAGCTTTCATTAGTGATAAAAGAATGGCCAAGAAATTATTCGACGAGATTGCTCCAAGATATGCTGATAGAAGTGGGGGTTACACCCGATTGGTGAAATTGGGGCCTCGCCATGGTGATAATGCTCCCATGGCTCAAATCGAATTGGTTGAGCAGTGAGCCTTACGAAGTTTGTGTTAATTATAGAATACGATGGCACGCGGTATCATGGATTCCAGTGGCAACCTGGTTTACCTACCATTCAAGCTGAGATGGAGGAAGCTACAAGAAAACTTTATGGACAAAGCAGCAGAGTTATATCAGCTAGTAGAACCGATGCCGGTGTACATGCTAAAGGGCAAGTAGTAAGTTTCTGGGCGAAGCCTGCAGTGGATACGACAGCGTTAGTTAAAGCATTAAACCACTACCTACCCAGTGATATCGCAGTTAAAGCGGCTCATAGAGCAGGTAATGATTTTGATGTCAGGCGCGATGCACTAAGTCGGGAATATCGCTACTACATCTTAAACAGAGATACTAGATCGCCATTCAGCAAAGCGTTTGCCCTATTTATGCCCAAGATGCTGGATATTCAGCTTATGAGCAAGGCATGTCAGCTCATGCAAGGCAAGCATGACTTTACCTCCTTCACTAATTCATTGGACACTGTTAGAGACACAGTGCGCCATATCTATGAGGCGAAGATTGACAAAAGGGAGGAATTTGTTGTTTTCTGTGTGGAGGCTAATTCCTTCCTCCCCCACCAAGTACGCAATACAGTGGGGCCTTTAATTAGATTGGGGCTAGACAAAATGGGCATTGAGGAGTTTCATGATATTATGGAGGCGAAGAAGCTCGGTTTAGCTAGGCCTACAGCACCTGCTCATGGCTTGTGGCTGACTAAGGTTAATTATTCTAAGCCTCTCGGAGAATGAAGGTGAAAACTTATAGTCCTGGAGCTAGGGATATTAAACGAGAGTGGCATATAGTTGATGCCTCAGGAAAAACTTTAGGCAGGCTGGCATCTCAGGTAGCTAGCTTACTTATGGGCAAACATAAACCGACCCAGTCTCCCCACCTTGATACTGGTGACTACGTTATAGTGATTAATGCTGCCAAAGTGATGGTGACTGGGAATAAAGCTGAGCAAAAGGTTTACTATAGACATTCCGGATATCCCGGAGGGTTGAAAAGCCCAACCTTTAAGGATATATTTAATAGCCATCCCACTCGTATCATTGAACTTGCAGTCAAGGGGATGCTGCCCCATAACTGTTTGGGCAGAGCTATGTTCAGGAAGCTCAGAGTTTACCCCGGGTGTGAGCACCCTCATCATGCTCAGACTGTAGAAAGGAAGGATAGTTAGAATATGGGTGCTAAAAAGTATATCTACGGGACAGGTAAGCGTAAGTGTGCTATTGCACAAGTCAGGCTTTCCCCTGGAAAGGGAGAGATAACAGTTAATGATAGACCTTATGAAGAAGTCTTTACCCGCCTTGAGCACCGCCGTATGATCGAATCTCCTTTCTCGGTCAGTGATAACGTGGGCAAGTTTCGCACTACGGTGAAAGTGAGAGGTGGTGGCATAAGTGGTCAAGCTGAAGCCGTTCGGCACGGTATTGCTCGGGCTCTGGTCAAGGAGAATGAGTTATTTAAACCTGTGTTGCGAAAGGAAGGCCTGCTTACCCGAGATGCTAGGATTAAAGAACGCAAGAAATATGGCCTTAAGCGAGCGCGCAAGGCACCACAATTTACTAAACGCTGATACTTAGACTGCTATCAAATTTCCCAAAAGTCTATAGCGGAGTCACGTTACTCTAATTTGAATTAAAATATCTCCCGGTTGGCCATCAGTTATGTGACGAGCATTACTGAGCCTGACTACACTACCCGTTTTCACTCCTGGCGGAATTTTCACCTCTAGGTTTTCCCCTTTCCTTCTCAGCATCTTTATCGTACCCTGGGAAGCCTCTCTGGACGTAATTATAAGCTCGTAGCGAACATCCTGGCGCTGAGGTTTCTGAGTTTGAGTAAATATCTCATCCAGATTAATTCTTTCCCCCGGCCTGACTTCAAATCTTACCCCTCCCGGCCTAGCGAAATTTTTAAAAGAGAACGAATAACCTCTGCCACTCAAGAAATCGCCAAATACGTTATCCAGAAAATCAAATCCAAGGCCGGCTCCACCAAAGTCATTCATCATATCCTCGAAAGTTGTTCTGGTAAAGGGGCTTCCAAAAATGTCGCCAACATTGCCAACTGTGCCAAATTGGTCATATTGCCTTCTTTTTTGGGGATCACCAAGGATCCCATAGGCTTCATTTATCTCCTTGAACTTTTCGTTAGCCCACTTTTCTCTTCCCGGATTGCGATCGGGATGATACTGCATGGCTAGTTTCCTATAAGCCTTCTTAATCTCCTCATCCGAGGCACTTCTCGGCACTCCTAGAATTTGATAGTAATCTCTAGCCATCGGTATCACATAATTTAGGCATATTTAACCAACCTCTATTGGGTCTACTTGCCGTATTCATTAAATTCAAATTACCCTATGTACACCAAACTTATGATCCTATTACAAGTACTTCGGCTACTCTTTTACAGTTGCTCGTTTGCGCTGGGCATGGCGCCTCCCCGACCACAAACCATTAAAGAATTTTCGGTTCAGTAGATGCCTCTCATCCGCCACATCCAAGAGGTCTCTGGATACACTCCTTTCAAAATAGGCTACCTCGATATGCTTGCCCATGTTCTTCACAGCTTGAAGGGCATAAGCAAAATCAGAATCTCCACTCACCAGTATTGCCACATCATACAGGTCAATCCAGGCAAAATGTAGCAAATCCGTGGCCAACATAATATCTATGCCCTTTTCAACTGGGACACCCTGAGATATCTTAGTGCCCCCCAGTCGAACCTCCAGATATGGCGTCTTACGCAAATTATCAAGGAACTCCTGTTGCTCGCGGTAAGCATCAGGCCATTGGGCCGGGTCCTGCAAGAGGTTGTAATAATATGTTCGGAACAATTGCCTCGGCCCAGCAAGTTTGCTAGCAAACTCTGCAAAGTTGAGGTCATGACGCTTAAAATTGGCCTGTAGCGCATGGTATAAGTTGCTCCCGTCTATGAAAATCGCAATCCTATCACTCATAATACCCTCCTCAAGATGAACTAATAGCTTCTAGCGTTATTCATACCCTCTGAAACCTATTATACACTGGCAAGCTCTCCTACTTCACCTACCAACTCTTGACAGTAACCATTTAATTCGCTGAAAGTCTATTCTAATTGTACTTACTGCACGAGGGTATTTGATGGGAAAATAGAGGGCGAAGATGTGACCTTTCCTTTAGCAGGCAAAGATTTCTCAGAGCATCTGAAGCGGATGCAACTGGGACCATGCTTTATCTACATAAGGGCTACTTCTTACCTTGGCCAATGTTTCCCCTACCAAAGAGAGTACAACTAGATTTGCCTATAATTGTAGCTGAGAGAGACTCAGGGAGCCATTGCCCTATTTCCATTTCTCTAAAAACCTTGAGCACGGCTGATCCCGGTGATTATACCGTAGACCTTGTTTTTACATACAAACATCACAACATTGCCAAACAGGCATCTGATAGAGTTGACTTCCACATCACTAGTTGGTGGGACAGAAATCAGTGGTGGATAATTACAGGAGGTTCGGTGATAGCATTTATTCTGCTAATACTAACTGTCATTAAACAATCACCCCCTTTCAGGCATCCTTTATAAAGCTTTCACGCTGAAAAGTGTAGACCCTATCTCAGCCTCCGCATTAATTAAGGAGGTCATTATAAATGGCAGTCGCCAGGTGTTGAAGACGATGTCGGAGGGAACTAATGGCAGAGCTATCAAGCAAGGGGGTGATAGAAATCCTGCTCAGTTGCAACGCCCATATATCACTGCCCAGCTTACCGTGATGTGAATCCCGGCTACGCATAATGCGGTAACACTCTTCCTCACTACTGTGCTCCCTGTGTATCAAATCACAGTAACTTTGCTCGCTTAGCTCAGTAATCTCTATCCCGCTAATTTCACTTAGGGCTAAGTTAGGCATATTAACATTGAGCAGGATCCTCCCGGGTAAAGTCCCATCCTTAACCCTGGCAGCCAGCAAAGAGGCTAACTTGACCCCAACCCCAAAATTTAAGCCTTCATAGGCGTCCACTGAGAGGGCCAGGGACGAAACACCATGCAAATAACCCTGGAGAGCAGCACCCACAGTGCCTGATACAAAAACATCGTGGCCTATATTAGGTCCCCGGTTAATGCCAGAAACCACCAGGCTTATCTCTCCTGGAAATAAGGACTTAACAGCTATAATGACGCTATCAGCCGGCGTGCCTTCTACCGAGTAAACCTCTACCCTATCTAACTTCGGCTCCACCCTCTTTACCTTGATAGCCCGATGGAGGCTAATAGAAGTCCCCACTCCGCTTTGCTCCTGATGAGGAACCACTGCTACCACCTGTCCTATTCTCTGAAGCTCCTCCACCAACGGCCAGAGTCCTGGGGCATCTATGCCATCATCATTGGTGACCAGTATTTTCATGTTTCTTCTCACCACTTATTGAGCCGCTAACTCAAGGAGATTTTCACACTACCCCAGGCTCCTCAGGCTCCACAAGCTTATCGCTAACATAAAGGTCATAACCATATCCAATCATGCCAGGATGTACCTTTACCACACAGGAAACATCAGATAGGTCGAAGTAAACCTCTGGGCGGGGAGAAAAAAGCCCCACTGATAAGGCCTTAGCCGGGAACATCCCTACTCGTTCCCCATCAACCTCCACTACCCCTATTGCCAACCAGGGTTTGCGCTTAACTTGCACAGTATACTTCCTGCCATGAAGTCTCACCACCCAAGATTTACCCATCTTGAACATCGCTCGCTCCTTTCCTGTCCTAATTTTCTAATGTTGTATTTTTGATATTCTGCTTTTTTAACACAGTTCTGTCAAGCACAACCGCTTTGTTTGACAGAACGAAGTTTTCCCTGATAGACTTAGCTTTGAAATGTCCCCATAAGTGGCCCCGTGGTGTAGCGGTTTTAACATGCCACCCTGTCACGGTGGAGATCAGGGGTTCGAATCCCCTCGGGGTCGCTTCGTATTTGCAGCGCAACTTGAGATTGGTTCACTTCAAAAAAGCTGAACTGCTACTGGCGCCGCCTTCGAAATAGGGAAAGAAGCCACAGCATGGCCAGCACGATGAAGAAGGGGGATATATGAATTCCAGTGCTGCCGCCACTCTTAGTAACAGTGATGGGGGTTTTATCAGGTGGCTCCACCACAGTTATGGCATCATCCTCAACTTCATAAGCCCCCAGCTCATTTCCTATATACCTCTCTGGCATCCAACCCAGAGGGTTATTACCACCGGTAGCCTCAGCCCATACCCAGCCAGGCTCGCCATTGACAGACAAAGTATGATTAGCTTTCTTGTACCCCGGTAGATATACCAGCGCAGCAGTGTGGTCAGAAGCCAGCACTATAGCGGAACGAAAGCCAGCCCCTTTGTACATAACAGCCAGCAGGACAGCATAGTCCTCACAATCGCCATAGGCCAAGCCATCATCTTCAATAGTAGCTGCCACCTCATCAGCATTCTGGGCAAACTCCTGAAAACCAAACTGGTCGGCGTCTGAGGTATATCTAACCTTGTCACGGCCGAAGGCAAAAATCTTCTCCGCCCTTTGATGAATATCAGGGTAATCCGTGGCAAATTGCTGACCAATTCGATAAGCTCTGTCAGCATTTTCCCCCAGGCTCTCCCTTACTATGATAGGACAGAATTCCATTTCAGAATAAACCTGGAAAAAGCCATCCTCACCAGCAGCGTTGGTGCGGCATAAGTCCCAATCATCAAAAACATCCCTGCCCTGTTTATAAAAATTTGTTGATGATACCGCTAGCACAGAGACAGGAATTATCACCAGCAGGATTGCTACCGCAAACAAAATGACTCTCAGATGTCTGGACATAGCCGATCACAAAGGCATAATCAGCGCACCATGGAGTATCAAACCAAAGAAAATTAGGTAACCAAAAACGTATATCCCTACTGCAACAGAATTAGTCTCAACGCTGCCAAAAGGTATTTTAGGCGTTAGTTTATCTATAATACGAAGTAACGCTATACCCAAAAGAAGGCTGATGAAAAAACTGATGGTTATCAACCCCAACCTCCTGGGGTCAACCAGGCTTTCTATAACCCCAGCACCAATCAAGACAGGCCCGGTTACCGCCCCATGGATAACCAAAGCCACCAAAATTAAGAAGCCAGCCATAAACAAGCCCACTGAAATCGGGCTTTCCCCTATCCTCTGCCGCTCATGGGTGCCCGGCGTCAGGGCATCCAGCACCCTGATTCCCAGCCAGGCCAACAAGGCACAGATAAACGTCCAGATTATGACTCGCCCCACCCAGAGCAATACTACTACATAAAAAGCACTCACGGGCATACCTCCCTTAAAATGATATACTATATCCAATGTTATAAGCCTACCTTAAGCTGACTCAGGCTTGCAAGCCCATAACCTTTATCTTCCCGGCAAAAAATGATAATCTCTTTCCTCAATCAATGAATACTCTGAAGACGCTGCTTCAATGTGATTTTGATGGCACCATTACCGAAGATGACGCCAGCTTCCTTCTTCTGGACACCTTTGCCCAGGGAGATTGGCGACGATCGCTGCGAGACTATAAGGAGCACAGAATATCCGTGGGCCAGTTCAATACCAGGGCTTTCGCCCTGGTCAAGGCTGATAAACTCTCATTACTTAAAGCTATAAAGGGAAAGGTTAAGATACGCCACGGCTTCAATGAGCTGGTGGCTTATTGTTCCCGGAGAAACTTCAGATTTGTTATCGTAAGCAACGGTCTGGATTTCTACATAAAGGCAATACTGAAGGAAATTGGCCTGGAAAACATTGAGGTATATGCAGCGCAGACTCAGTTCCATCCCGAAGGCATAGAAGTGCAATACATAGGACCAGATGGCAATCAGTTAGACGATGGCTTGAAGCAGGCATATATCAAGTTGTTTCTGAAGCAAGGCTGTAGGGTGATATATGTTGGCAATGGCGATTCTGATATCTTGCCAGCAAAATATGCTCACCATATTTTCGCTAGAGGAGAGCTATTAGCTTACTGTAGGGAGAATAACCTCGGATGTAAGCCCTTCGATGACCTCACTGAGGTTGTCAATGCACTGGAATTTTCGTAGCCTCTCAGGCTTCCACTCTCCAACCAAAGTCAAATTCTACACCTTCAATTATCTGTAGCATTACATCGACCACATTGGCATCATGCTTCGTCCCCCTACCACTCCTGAACTCCCTCAGAGCTACTAGCAGGCTTCTCGCCTGGTAGTGAAGGGAGTATACATTCATATCATTTCTTAATAAGCGGAATTGTGTCTAATCAGCCGGAGTTAACTCAAGCAGTGACTAGCCTCTCTTCATTTTGGATAATGATTTTAGGCTTTGGGTTCTGGGGGGGGATTGGTAGCCCTTTTTCTCTTAGTATATTTACATGCTCCATCATTCCCCACCTTGCCTGATATAGGCAATCCTCGATAGAATGTCCGACCCCCGAAAATCCCGGCAAATCCGGCGAGTAAAATCCAAAGAAATCAGGTTCCTCAGTAGCTTCAATGACCAATGAATATTCCAGCCCAAGCATCTCTCCCTACTTCTTCTGTTCGACTTTAGAATGTCACTCCTTCAGCCCTGCTGCCTTCAGTATAGCGCGGCAGGTTCCTGTAGGAACTTCTTTTGAACCGTGATAATCAACCGGATTGCCATTCTCATACTGTCAAGTGCTACTAGCTACCACCAATATACATCAGGCTTTGTTAAACACGATAGGAATTTAGTCCTGGGTATAATGCTTGATTGAAAATAAAAGGGAAGATGGGAGATTGCTACGCCTTCGGTTTGCAATGACACAATTATAATTCCAGTTCTGAAGCGGCGCCCTTCATCGCTTTAATACCTAAAGCGACGAACTCCTTCAGTTCAAACCCGATTTCGCCGCATTGGGCCACTTGCTCTTGGTTAACATCGGCGGCAAACTTTTTCTCGTTGAAGCACTTCAGCACCGATTTGGTGGTCAACTTGCTCAATTTATCGGGGTGAACCAGGGAAGCGGCGATGATAAGCCTACTCAAGTGGTCAGCACAGAAGAGGGCCTTATCCAATTTCGTTTCTCGGGGGATGCCATGGACTTCATTGTGGCACAAGATGGCATGGGCCATCTTGTCACTAGCTCCAAGTTCCTGCGCTATATCAGCTCCCAGTTTGCCGTGACTACTGCGGTCATCTTCAACCAACTCTACATCTATATCATGAAGCAACCCGGTAAATCCCCATTCATCCTCATCTTCTCCCAATTTCTTGGCCAGCGCACGCATGATGGCCTCGGTGGCCAACATATGCCCCACCATGTTTTTATCCTGAACATTGCCCTGGATGGAAGCCATGATTTCTTCCCTACTCAGCTTCTTGTTCATGATAGAACCCCTTCCTTTCCCATTAATATATCACACAAATATTGCCCGGTGCAGGAATTTTTATTTTGTGCTATCTCCTCTGGGGTGCCGGTAGCTATAATATAGCCACCTTCCTCGCCAGCCCCGGGGCCAAGGTCGATAACCCAATCAGCGTTTTTTATTACATCAAGGTGATGCTCAATAATGATTACTGTATTTCCATAATCTACCAGCCGTTGCAATACATGCAACAGGCAGGCAACATCCGGGAAGGAAAGGCCTGTAGTGGGCTCATCTAGTATGTAGAGTGTTTTGCCTGTAGGGCGTCGGGATAGTTCAGTAGACAGCTTTACCCGCTGTGCTTCGCCTCCAGACAGAGTAGGTGCTGGCTGTCCTAGGCGGATATATCCTAAGCCAACATCTCGGAGCGTCTCCAGTTTTCTCTTGATCCTGGGGAAGTGGTCAAAAAAAACCACAGCTTCATCCACCGTCATATCCAGAACTTCAGCGATATTCTTTCCCCTAAAACGAATTTCCAACGCATCACGATTGTAGCGTTTTCCCTTACATACCTCACAAGGAACAGTAACATCGGGCAAAAATTGCATTTCAATTTGAACATAGCCTGCTCCCTGACAGGTTTCACAGCGACCTCCCTTTACATTGAAGGAAAACCGCCCCGGTGGGTAGCCACGCCCCCTGGCTTCAGGAACTCGGGAAAAAAGCTCACGAATAGGGGTGAATGTCCCAGTATAAGTAGCCGGATTGCTCCTCGGGGTACGACCAATCGACGACTGGTCAATGTTAACCACCTTATCAATACACTCAGCGCCAATAATGCCGTCGCACTTCCCCGGCCTGTCTTTAGCCCGGTAGAAAAGCCTGGCCAGATTCTTATAACAAACTTCGGTAATAAGAGAGCTCTTGCCACTGCCGGAAACGCCAGTGATACAAACAAACTTGCCCAGGGGAATATGAGCATCGATGTTCTTCAGATTGTTTTCCCTAGCTCCTTTAATAATCAGCTCCTTCCCTGAGCCCTGACGACGCTGCTTTAGCCATGCTATCTGCTTTGCCCCACTAAGATATTGCCCGGTTATTGACTCAGGACAATCCACAATATTCTGCAGTACCCCAGTGGCAACGACTTCCCCTCCCCACCTACCAGCCCGAGGACCCATATCAACGATGTGATCCGCAGCTCTCATCATAGCTTCATCGTGCTCCACAATGATTATAGTATTGCCCAAATCCCTCAGGTGTTTCAGCGTAGTTATAAGGCGAAAGCCGTCAGCGGGATGCAAACCCACTGTAGGTTCATCGCAAATATAAAGAACTCCAGTGAGCCCACTGCCAATTTGGGTGGCCAGGTGGATTCTTTGCGCCTCACCACCGCTCAAGGTTGCTGAAGGGCGGTCTATGGTCAAGTAACTTAAACCTATATCCCTGAGGAAACCTAAACGGGCATGAATCTCTGTGATAATCTGACTGGCTATAGTAAGCTCCCGAGGGCTAATCTGGCTGCTCAGCCCTTCCACCCACTCTAGAGCTTCCGTGACAGACAGAGCTGTGATAGCCATAATGTTTTTGCCTGCGATGGTGACAGCCAGGGACTCTGGTTTAAGCCTATTCCCCTGACACACGGGGCAAGGGTGGGATGACATGTAGCGCCCGATATCAGCTCTAATACTATCGGAATCCGTTTCTCGATAGCGACGCTCCAGATGTGGGATCACGCCCTCAAAATTTGTGTAGTGCTGCCGCACTCTGCCATAGCGGTCTTCATATATAGCCTGAACCATCTCTCCGCCATTGCCATAGAGGATTAAGCGGACCTGCCTCTCAGTCAGCTTGTTGATGGGTGTTGATAGAGAAAAACCATAGCGGCGGCTCAGGGATAGAAGTATGCTGCTATACCAGGTACTCATGGCACCATTACGCACCCAGGGTTGAATAGCTCCTTCAGCTAAGATAAGTTCTCTATCAGGGATAACCAGATTGGGGTCGATTTCTAATTTGCATCCCAGTCCAGTGCAGGCAGGACAGGCACCGTGAGGGCTATTGAAACTAAATGTCCTGGGGGAGATTTCCTCTAGGCTAATGCCACAATAGACGCAGGCAAAATGCTCTGAAAAAAGCAACTCTGCACTTTGGGATTTTTCCTCTGTCTCCCTGAACGAAGTGAAGTGTCTCTGAGATTCTTCGCTGCGCTCAGAATGACGGTTGCCAATGGAAATAAGCACCACGCCTGACCCCAGTTTCAGCGCTGTTTCAATGGAATCAGCCAGCCTGGCGGCATTGGATTGCTTCCTTTCACCCGCAACGACGGGAGTTATTTGGAGGCGGTCAACTACCACCTCTATGGTGTGCTTTTTGTTTTTATCCAGGTTAAATTCCTCCGAGAGGTCATAAATTTTCCCATCAATTCGAACTCTGACAAACCCCGCCCTTCGTAAATCCTGAAATATCGTTTGATGCTCGCCCTTACGGCCACTAATTAGTGGCGCTAGAATCATAATCCGACTTCCCTCGGGTATATCCTGAACGGCATCTACGATTTGTTGCACCGTCTGGCGGGAAATTTCCCGTCCACATCTGGGACAATGTGGGTGCCCAATACGGGCAAAGAGAAGACGTAAGTAATCATAGATTTCGGTTACAGTGCCCACAGTGGAACGAGGATTATGGGGTGGCCCCTTTTGGTCAATAGAAATGGCGGGGCTAAGACCTTCGATATAATCAACATCTGGTTTTTGCATCCGTCCCAGGAATTGACGAGCATAAGCAGACAGAGATTCCACATAGCGCCGTTGACCTTCTGCATATATAGTATCGAAGGCTAAAGAACTTTTGCCTGAGCCAGAAACACCGGTGATAACCACTAGTTTGTTCCTGGGGATAATAACATCTATATCCTTGAGATTATGTTCCCTGGCACC
>CAZILT010000091.1:0-12202 GCA_964540185.1 uncultured Dehalococcoidales bacterium | reverse complement strand
TGAAACAACCAAAGAGCAGGCTCGAAAGCTGGGCTATGTGCAAACAATGCTGGGCAGACGTCGGTTCATACCCGAAATCAACTCTCCCAACCACCAGATTAGGGAAGCTGCTGAGAGGATGGCTATAAATGCTCCGGTGCAAGGCACCTCTGCTGATATTATCAAGGTTGCCATGATTAACCTGCATCGAGAACTGAAAATGCAACAGTTAAAAGGCAAAATGCTATTGCAAATTCACGATGAGTTGCTGTTCGAGGTACCCCAGGAGGAAATAGAGGGCATGAAAGCCCTGGTTGCTGAGATAATGCCCCAGGCTATGAAGCTTTGTGTCCCTCTAAAGATAGATACCAAACTCGGCAAAAACTGGGGAGAGATGACACAGTCATGAATTTAACCCACTCCCTGGATGTCTCCCTTGCCACCAAGATACTTATCAATAGATTCTGCCGCCTTTCTCCCTGAAGCCATAGCATCTATAACCAAAGCTGGCCCACTAACAACGTCACCGCCAGCAAAGACACCTTCCCTACTGGTAACCAGCGTGTCAATATCCACTTCAAGCGTATTGCCCCTTCCCATCTGCAAGGCAAACCCGGTTGGAATATCTGGCCTCTGCCCAATAGCAGCTATCACAGTATTGAACTGCATCCTGAACTCGCTGCTTTTAATTGGCATCGGACGTCGCCTCCCGCTTTCATCAGGCTCACCCAGTTCCATGCGAATGCATTCTAAGTCGACAAGTCCCTTTTCTCTTGTTATCTTACTAGGTGCAGCGAGGAAAATGATGTTCACTCCTTCTTCACTGGCTTCATCAACCTCCTTTGAACCAGCCGGCATCTCTACTCGAGTCCGGCGGTAAATGATAGTTACCTCTTCGGTACCGAGTCGAAGTGCAGTGCGGGCAGAATCTATAGCCACGTTGCCCCCTCCTATCACAGCCACTTTATCTCCCAATTCCACTTTCTGGCCTAAACTTACATCTCTTAAAAAATACACGCCCTCTATCACTCCCGGGCCCTGTTCTCCTTCAACGCCCATCCTGATGCCCTGATGCGCCCCAAGTCCCAGAAATACAGCTTGGTAGCCATCGCTGAAGAGCTTGTCTAAGAATTCGACCCTGGTGTTCGTCCTGATATCCATTCCGATGCTCTCAAGATATGAGAGCTCATATGTCAATATTTCTCTGGGCAAGCGATATGTGGGAATGCCTACCCTCATCATCCCGCCAAGCTCTGGCAGCGCCTCAAATACTGTTACCCCGTGCCCGAGCTTTGCCAGATAGTAAGCCACAGTTAACCCAGCTGGCCCCGAGCCTACAATAGCCACTCTCTTTCCGGTAGATGCTGCTCTCCCTGGTTTAGGGATAAGCCTCTGGTTAGCAAATTCCCAATCAGCCACATAGCGCTGTAGGGCACCAATAGATATTGGCGCACCTTTCTTGCCTAGCACGCACTTAAACTCACACAGAACCTCTTGAGGACAAACACGCGCAGTAGTACCGGGCAGGACATTCTTGCTCCTTAAAATGCGCACCGCCTCAGCCATGTTACGCTCACACACCGCCGCTATAAGTTCAGGGATATCTACACCGGCAGGACAACCAGACTTACAAAGGGGTTTCTTACATTGCAGGCAGCGATTAGCTTCCTCCATAGCCTGTTCTTCAGTATAACCCAGAGCTACTTCACTAAAATCCCCTTTTCTTATCTCTGGATCCCGCTTTGGCATAGATACTCGATTTAGATTTAGCTTCTCGGGCACAGCCTTTACCTCCTTAAGTTTTATTTCCCAGCACTTTAAATATCCCTTCCCCCCTGCAACCTCAACTTGTAAGTTCCCCATTTTACACTAGCTTGGGGAAAGGATTCCACTCCTTTATCAAGCAGCCATAACAACTTATTTAACCTCTTTGAATAGCTGAATAGCAAAGGGCTATAATGCTCAAATCGGACAATAGAAGATGAACAGCCTTAATAGTATCTTAACCCAGGTTTCCAAACCGGCTCGTTATAGCGGAGGCGAATGGAATAGCATCACCAAGGAATGGGAATCAACACCCATCCGAATTGTCTTGTGCTACCCCGATGTCTACGAAATCGGTATGTCTAATCTGGCACTGCCCATTCTCTATGAGATACTAAACCATCAGCCCGATGTATTAGCGGAAAGAGTCTATGCCCCCTGGGTAGATATGGAGGCAACTCTACGAAAACAGCATATTCCGCTCTTCAGTCTGGAATCTAAACACCCGTTAAAGGAATTTGATATCGTGGGCTTTTCTTTGGGCTACGAGCTTACCTATACCAATGCGTTAAACATCCTCGCCCTGGCTCAGCTTCCTTTGTTTAGCTCTCAGAGAGATGATTCCCATCCCTTAGTAATAGCCGGCGGGAGTTGCGCCCTCAATCCAGAGCCAATGGCTGACTTCATCGACCTATTTGCGATTGGTGAAGGTGAGGAAGTAACTCTGGAGCTACTGGAAATCTTTCGGGCATATCGGGGCAATAAAGAAGAGCTACTGCGGCAAGCTGCCAGGCTCGACGGCATATATATCCCCGGTTTCTATCAAGTCCATTATGAAGAAGACGGCACCATAAACAATATTACACCCAAGATACCTGAAGCCAAGGCAAAAATCCAGCGCAGAATATTAACTAAGCTGTCACTCCCGGTTGTTAAACCTATTGTCCCCTATATTGAAACAGTACATGACCATGGCAACGTAGAAATTCAGCGAGGTTGCACTCAGGGGTGCCGTTTCTGCCAGGCAGGGATGATTTACAGACCAGTACGAGAACGCTCACAAGAAGAAGTAATAGCCGCTGTAGGTAAACTATCAAAATATTGTGGTTATAGTGAGGTATCTTTGCTCTCCCTCAGCTCTGGAGATTATTCTAATATTGAGGAACTTGTCGCTAGGCTATCCCAGCAGCATTACAGCGATAACCTGACTTTATCCCTACCTAGCTTACGCTTGAACACATCCACAGTGAGATTAATAGATTTACTACCTTCACAACGCAAAATAAGTCTGACCTTTGCCCCTGAAGCTGGAAATGAAAGATTGCGCCGTGTCATTAACAAGAACATACCCGAAGAGGTGATTCTAAAAACGATAGCTGCTGCTCTGAGCAGGGGTCAGGCAAACATCAAGTTATATTTCATGCTAGGGTTGCCCAGCGAAACCACTGATGATGTTTACAGCATCATTAGCCTGGTGTCCAAAATACTCCGCTTAAGGCAAAATTTCAGATTACACATCAGCACTTCTACCCTTATTCCAAAACCTCACACCCCATGCCAGTGGTTGGCACAGGAAACAGAGGAGCAGTTGCTCCCAAAATACGACATACTGAGGCAGGGGTTACATCGATTAAGAGTGGGATTCTCATGGACAGCCCCTAAGATAAGCCAAATTGAAGCAGCTCTATCCCGAGGCGACCGCCGTTTGGGCAAAGTCATCTATAGCGCCTGGCAATCAGGCTGTAAATTTGATGCCTGGCATGAGCACTTCAATTACCAAAAGTGGCTCGAGGCTTTTAAACAAAGCGGGCTTGACCCCTCCTTCTATGCTAACCGCAAACGAGGCCTGACTGAGGTACTACCCTGGGAGCACATTGATGTCGGAGTAACCCCTGAATTTCTCAAAAGAGAATATCACAAGCTGCGGCAGGAGAAGGAGACTCCAGATTGCCGGCAGGGAAAATGCAACGTCTGCGGATTACAGCGGTGGCAAATTAGCTGCCGGGATAAATACGAAGATATCACGATACCAAGTGGTTCTGCACAGTGATGGAAACTACACTATCGCCTTCAGCCAGCGCCATTATGTGTATGCCGCGACCCTTTCGGCTCTGAACAGAGACCTGCTCGATAGGAATACACACAACATTGCCGGCGGTTGACAACATCACCAGATATCCTTCGCCTTTGCTTACAATCCTGGCTGCCACTACTTTGCCTGTTTTATCGCTAACTCTATGGGCCTGGACTCCTTTCCCCCCTCTTTTTTGGACAGGATACGACCCCGTTGAAGTTAATTTGCCAAAGCCTCTCTCGGTCACTGTTAGCAGATACGTGTCAGGAAAAACAGTGTCCATACTGACAAGGCAATCATCAGTCAAACGAATACCGCGAACGCCACCACTGCTCCGAGAGGCAGTTCTTAACTTCCCAACCTTAAATTTAATGGCTCGCCCATTTTGACTTGCCAGAATAATCTCATCCAAATCGGTAACTATTCTGGCTGACACCAGTTCATCATTATTTTTAAGCTTTATAGCAATTAACCCACTTCTCCTGATAGAAGCAAAGTTTTTAAGATGAGTCTTTTTGATCTCACCAGATTTAGTTGCCATTAATAAAAATTCGTTGGAAGGAAAATCTGCCACAGTCAGCAATGCAGTTACCTTGTCTTTCAAATCAATGGGTAATAAATTAACCAGCGAGATACCTTTACCAGTCCGAGATAAATCCTCCGGGAGTTCGTAACATTTAAGACAATAAACTCCGCCCCGGTCAGTAAAAAGGAGCAACTTGTCATGTGTATCGGCAGACAAAATATGTTTCACCGAATCACCTTCACGAGCCACCATTCCCATGACACCCCTCCCCCCACGACGCTGCAGTCGGTAAGTGCTAGCAGGAAGCCTCTTTATAAACCCCTGACTGCTAAGTGTAACTATTACCCGCTGATGGGGAACAAGGTCTTCCTGGCGAAATTCTGTAACCTCTTCCTCACTAATTAAAGTGCGGCGCTTATCGCCATACTTGGATTTCAGCTGGGAAACATCCTGTTTGATAAGAAATAGCGCTTTCCCGGGGTTAGCCAACAGGTCTTCCAGATAAGAAATATCCTTTACTACGCTAGCATACTCCTCAGCTAGTTTTTCCCGCTCTAAATGGGCCAAGCGCCGAAGAGGCATATCAAGGACAGCTTGCGCCTGAGCTTGCGACAAACTAAAAGCTGTCATCAAATTGGTACGAGCAGAGTCAACGGTTTCCGATTGCCGAATAACTTTGATCACCTGTTCCAGGTTATCCAGAGCAATCCTGAACCCTTCAAGGATGTGAGCTCTATTCCTCGCCTTGTCAAGTTCAAACTGAGAGCGCCTGGTAATGACCTCACAGCGAAAGTCAACGTAGCAGGTTAGAGCCTCCTTGAGATTAATTACCTTCGGTTGCCCATTTACCAAAGCGACCATGTTGATAAAAAAGGTGGATTGCATTGGGGTATTCTTATATAGATTGTTAAGCACTTGCAGGGACTGTGCTCCCTTCCTGAGCTCGATGACCAGACGCATGCCTTCTCTATCCGATTCATCACGCACCTCAGCCACTCCCATAATTTTCTTCTCCTTTACCAACTCGGCAATTCTCTCCACTAAAGCAGCCTTGTTTACTTGATAGGGGAGCTCAGTGATAATTATCTGCCTTCTCCCCCCTTTAGTATCCACTTCGCGAGTCTTAGCTCGAACTACCACTCTTCCCCGCCCCACAGCATAAGCACTCTTTATGCCTTCTTCCCCCCAAATTACAGCTGCAGTAGGGAAATCAGGACCTTTAACAAACTCCATTAGCTCATCCACAGTAGCCTCTGGGTTATCAAGTAGATAAGCAATAGCATCACACACCTCTCCCAAGTTATGCGGAGGGATATTAGTTGCCATGCCTACAGCTATTCCTGAGGAGCCATTAACCAGTAAATTAGGCAACCTGGCCGGCAAAATAGAGGGTTCTTTAAGAGAATCATCGAAATTAGAAACAAAATCAACAGTATTTTTATCGATGTCGACCAGCATCTCCTCAGCGATCTCGCCAAGTCGCGCCTCGGTATATCGCATCGCCGCTGGTGGGTCATTATCGATGCTGCCAAAGTTGCCTTGCCCATCAATCAAAACATACCTCAACGAGAAATCCTGAGCCATACGCACCATCGCATCATATACCGAAGCATCCCCATGTGGGTGATATTTACCTAGAACTTCCCCTACAATTCGAGCGCTCTTTTTATATGGGCTATTGTGATGCATCCCCAACGCATCCATGGCATACAGAACGCGGCGTTGCACCGGCTTCAAACCATCACGCACGTCAGGCAACGCCCGGGAGACTATAACGCTCATAGCATAGTCGAGATAGGAACTTTTCATCTCCTCCTCAATATCAATGGGCCTTAACACGCTAGCTTCCATTACTCTTCAAGCTCTCCTTTCTCATCAGCCTCTCCGAGTACGGAGAAACCTTCCAGTAAAACTTCGTCTTCCCTTTTATCGCTTTCAGCCTCCTCAGAACTATCAAACTCCTTCGCTGTCTCATCATCCCCAGCACCGAGAGGCACGTGTTCAGTAGCTTTAGCCGGGAAAGATAGCTGCCCTAGTTGACTGGGATGTTGATATTCCTCTCTAATAACTACCTGCACGCCATCTCCCCACACACTGCGGATAGCCACAGCATACCTATTGCCTCCTTTCATTAGCCTGATGAGGCGTAACCCATACTGTGGCTCGACCTCCCCCAAATACTCACCACGTTCATTCTCTACTATTAATCGCCACCCTTCCGCCCTTAAATGAACTTGAGCGCCAACACCCATTCTAGCCAACACCTTACGTGGAGCCAAATTACGAAGGTTCACCACAGCAGCCTTGCCCTTCTCAGCAACAAAAAGAGCAGGAGCGATCCTATGATGGCCACCATTAGAGGCTAGCTCAGATTCAGACAGGCTGGCCAGTCGGGCTAAGTTTTTGGCGGCAATAACATTACCAGGTGCAAGCTCTAAAACCTTGCCATAGGCTTCCTTAGCCTGAGCAAACTCTCCTAATTCTGTCAATGCTCTACCAATGCGATTATAAGCGCCGATATCAGTAGGAAACGTCTCAATGATTTTTCTATTTACCTCCACTGCTTCCTCCCAACAACCCTGAATAGCCAGGGTTATAGCTTCACCGCTTAACCGCCGCCCTAGCTTAGTCTGCTCCTCTTCTTGCTGGTAAGCCATCGTCTAACTTGAATCCTAAATTCTAATTTCTAAGCTCTAAACAAACCCAAAATCCCAGATTCAAATACCAAAACCCATTTCCTTTTGAATTTTTGTCATCAGTGCTTGATATTGTTTAGCATTTCGTCTTCCGTGCTTAGAATTTATCATACTTTTGCTCTGTCATTTTGCATTTTTATTTTTGCTTTTGCCTTTCATATGTTAAGCAATTTCAAGCGCGAAGGCTTTATGTAAAGCCTGAACTGCATCTTTAACTTTGTTCTCCGAAATAATGCAAGTTATCCTTATCTCCGAAGTAGTGATAAGTTGGATATTAATGCCATGCTCATAAAGCGTGCGAAACATTCTGGCAGCATAGCCCGGTGTATTTTGCATTCCAGCGCCGATGATACTAACCTTGGCCAATGTAGAATCAGCGACACATCGCTTGCCCCCCACAGATTTAGCCACGGGTTCCACAATAGACATCGCCTTAAACAAATCGCTTCGCGCTACAGTAAAGGTAAGGTCAGTAATATTCTCAATGCTGGCATTCTGGACAATAGTGTCTACACTTATATTTGCCCTAGTCAAAGGCTCAAAGATTGCTGCCGCAATACCAGGGTGGTCAGGAACACCAACGACTGTGATTTTAGCCACATCGGTATCATAAGCAATGCCTCTAACCTTATTTCTTGTTTCCATAGATGCCTCCTTATAAATGCGAGTCCCCGGACTATCGCTAAAGCTGGAAGCTACCACTATAGGCATATTATACAACTGGCCTAATTCCACCGCTCTAGGATGCAATATCCTTGCCCCATAGCTAGCCAACTCCAGCATCTCCTCATAGTCAATCTCCTTTAATTTAGTCGCTTCAGCCACAAAGTGAGGATCAGCAGTATAGACTCCTTCAACATCAGTATAAATTTGACATACCTCAGCATTCAAGCTGGCAGCCAAGGCAACTGCCGTAGTATCAGAGCCACCCCGACCCAGAGTGGTAATATCCATGTTGGGAGTAATACCTTGAAATCCCGCCACAATGACAATATTATCCTTCTCCAATTCATCAACGATCCGTTTAGAGTCAACACGAACAATCCGAGCCCGGCTGTAGCTAGAATCGGTCTGGATGCCCGCCTGGGCACCAGTAAGACTAACCGCACTGTAACCCAGACTTCCCAGGGCCATGGCCACAAGCGTGCTGGAAATTAGCTCACCGGTAGAAAGCAGCACATCAAGCTCTCGCTCCTCCGGCTGTTCACTGACTTGATGAGCCATCTGAATCAATTCATCAGTGGTGTCCCCCATCGCTGAGACAACAACCACTACTTGATTCCCCTCATTCTTAGCTTTAGCTATACGCCGAGCCACATCTTTAATCCTGTCAGCATCAGCAACCGAGCTACCGCCATATTTTTGCACAATTAGTGCCATAATGAAAAACCTATTATTCGCTCTATTTTTAATAAGAAACCTTATTGAAAGTCAGAATATTGTTATCAAACCCGAACTCAAAGTATTCAATTTCTTTGGCAATGTGCTCATTATTAAAGGCATGGAAGACCTTACAACCATCCGCCACCTTTATTCGACCTCTTCCACTAATAGGGAGAGGAGCAACTACTATAGGTCGGATATTGGAGTTAATTGCGCCCTTAATATATGAATGAGTCCAATTTACATATCTTCGAAGTTGCTCAACAACACCTGGAGTTACAACCTCATCTTTTAGCTCAATAACTCGATGCTCTCTATTTTCCCGACTATCTGAAGTTATAGTGAATATATCTATCTTTTGCATACCAACCCCACAGAAGACCTCATTTCCTATCCATACAATTTCTTCATCCTTTCCACATATTGGTTCTAATTTGGGGTCGATGCCTATATTCTCTGTAAAATATGCTTGAAGATAATCCTCATAGGCTCGTTTAAATTTTGTGCACCAAATAATTTCGCTCGAAATGTTCATACATTGAGTTCGTGAGCCAGTATATTGAAATTTCCTTCGACATCCGGATAGCACCTTTATCTCTTTTGAGTTTGAGTCCCAGGTTAGGGCATCATCAATGGACATGGCTAAAGTCTGGTTATAATTTTTAGCTTGCAGCATGTTTATAAGACGCTCTGATTCTTCAATGGTTATAGGAGTGCAGCCTCTCCAACCTTTAAGTTTCCAATAAATAAGGCTCCAAATTACCTCTTGTGCATAAAGAGGCAATTTATCCAACGCTTCCCATTCTGGCCCCTCTCTGAGTATATTTCATAGGGCTCAAGCACATTTAGCAGTCATCAGCCCAAAGAATATCATCCAACCGAAGGTCTATATCCCTTTCTGGATGAGGAAAACGGTCACCCCCATTGGGGATATGTCCTACTTGGCCCCAATCCAAGTCTACTCTCCTCTTCCCATCATAAAAAAAGTAACTGACTTCGTGGTAGACTATTACTCTTGCATTATGTTTCAACTTTTTCATATGTTCACCCTACAAAGAAAAATATCATTTTGCTTGACTTCATATTTAACAAAGACAATACCTCTGTCACTAAAATCACTGTCTCTTGCCTTATCTTTGGCCCTTTGGTTAAAGTTAAAAGCTACCAAGATAGGCTGAACCGTCTCAATTTCGCTACCAGCAAGCCTTCCAGCAACCCATTTGGAGTATTCAATAACTTGAGAGACATCCCTATCACTAGCAATGTCACGCTTTAATTCCACGACGCTAAACTTATACCTCAGAGGAAAACCTGTATATTTGATATTTTTATGGTAGCAGAGAATATCAATGTTTTTCCTTGTAACGTGATACGGAATATTATTTGCAAACCATTCCAAATCCACGACAGGGCCGAAAATCTCTCTTAAATCAACCCTTTGAGGGTTATCAATGTTTTTAATTAGCCATGCTCTCAATATGTCTTCTAAAAATGCTTTGCCATCTTGATCCAACGGCAATGTGATCTTAGTCCTATTCTTTGAAGGATATGGCTTGATTTGGGCAGGCTTATTAACAACGTTTCCGTTAATCTTAACAAGCAACTCTATAAGCGCTTCAGCCGCTTCAGGATTAATGGTATTAACGCCTCTCGCCCCTTGGATTTTCCTATAAAACCACCCCCAGAACTTTGATTCGTATTCTTTCGTAGAAAACAGGTAATCTTCGGGAACTGGCTCAGCAAAGTAATTTACACATTCAATCTCTAGTCTTATTGGCCAAGTCTCATCTACACATCCTATCGATGTTACATCAAAGAATGGCTCACTTGCAATCCTATATATACCGTGGAATCCCACTTGCCTTTCGTAAAGAAAAACTACGTCTCCAATTCGTGTTCCCAAAATATCACCAATCATTCCAAAATATGGTTTCTTGCCATTGTTCAAGTTTTCTTTAATCACCCCATCGAATGTATTGGGGATTCCTTTTATCCCGACCCCCCAGAAACTATTGTCTCTGACTACTGGAAAAGTATTCTCGTCAGTTATGAAAACATGCGCCCTCATTACTCTTCACCCTTACTCATCATTACCTCAGAATCAAGCTCAATCCCGATGCCATTCCGCCCCAATCTTTTACACTCTATTAGTGTTGTCCCATTACCTGAAAAGTAGGGCCGTGCAAAACCTTATGTAAAATAAGTTGGCGTAACGCCTCATTTATTGTAATGAATTTTGGGTAGTGGGTCAATAAACAATAGATAATGGATTTGAAGGTGAATCCATTGGCACGATGGCAAAAGTAAAATAGGTCAATAAGTAGGTCAACTTTTTCTTGACATTGGTCAGCTCATGTGCTATACTAAAATCAGGAGGTTAATACATGGGTATTTGTTTGGATGACGCCAAGGTAATTATAGCTCCAGATATCGCTAGGCTACTTTTGGAGTCTATAGTTACTGGCTTCGAAGACTATTTTAAAAAGGTCCCCGATGAGTCACGGGCTATTTGTAGTGCTACAACTAGAGCAAACTTCATTAATGACCATATGATTTACCACGCCAGGGATAAGATGAAAGCCCACTCTCAAGTGCAATTCGTTTTAAGGCGTGGACGAACGCACCTTATTATCAGTGAACAGTTAGAGATTAAACTAAAGAAGCTGAATCGCAATCGTAGACCGAGCAATATCATTACACAGGAAGTCAGCGATTATCACAATCAGATTCCACTTAAATGTCCCCAGCAACTTGAATTCCCAGACATGCTAAATCCAATAGCTAATTTGATTGCGGGTTACCAGTTGAACTCTATAAAGACAGGCATTGAGGCAGTATACGTTGTATGTCCCCAAGGTTCCCGCAATAGATGGGAATTGAAGTTAGATTTCGCTCCCAAGCCTGTGATAATTGCGGAACCTGAACCAATCGTAGACTCCTCTAAGCCAAAACGTGTAGTTGCAAAGAAGCAACTAATAAGAGACAGGAATAATTGAAGGGAGACATATGAGGGATTCTCAAGAGTCATTCAATCCTGAAATGCTGGTATTAGCTAGGCAATCAAGGGGTATCTCCCAGAAAGAACTATCAGAATTGCTCTCAGTATCTCCCGGCTGGCTTTCCAAAGTGGAGGCTGGTATTAAGAAGATTCCCGAAGACAGGCTATCAAGGATAGCTGAATTGCTAGACTATCCAGTGGAGTTTTTTACTTGCCATAAACGTATTTATGGGCCTGCACTAAGTGAGATGTTCCACCGAAGGCGTCGAAATGTATCACCGAGGATATTAGAAAAGCATCAGGCACAAATAGAGATAAGACGTATGAATCTGGAGGACATGCTACAAGGTGTAAATATTGAGGATATTGATATTCACACCTATGACCTCTATGAATTCAATGGAAAAGTACAGGATATAGCTCGCATGGTAAGGGCCACTTGGCGTTTGCCACGAGGTCCTATACACAATGTAATGAAAGCTATTGAACAGGCTAAAGGTATCGTAATACCTTTAGATTTTGAAACAACAGTCATTGATGCTACAAGCTGTTGGCCTCCAGATATGCTGCCTTTGTTTTTCGTCAATACAAATAGCCCTGGAGACAGGTTACGATTCTCATTATGCCACGAACTAGGACACATAATTATGCACCAAGATACACCAAGTCCGTATATGGAGCAACAAGCAGATGAATTCGCAGCTGAATTTCTAATGCCTGAAGATGATATATGTCCCTATCTGGTAAATCTATCTCTTGACAAATTAGCAACACTAAAACCT
>CAZILT010000090.1:0-2786 GCA_964540185.1 uncultured Dehalococcoidales bacterium | reverse complement strand
TATACTCATCCTTTCGTCGCTCGGCATGGTCCTCCTCAGTAACATTCTTATTTGAGTGAACCATACCACCTTCAGTAACATTTTAAATGAGTGAAAGCGGGCTGTGGACAAAGCTAACAAAAAGGACTATCCTTATATAGGCGAGCACGATTAAAGTCATGCACACCACTCACAATAATTACCGATTTTGTTATTTCGCATCATGGAAATTGGCTGGCTAGGGCACTCCTGTTTTATTATTAAAGGGAAGGAAAGAACCATCGTTACCGATCCCTGCCATCCTGACTTGGGTTACTCCTCAGGTGAGCCGGAAGCCGACATAGTAACTTTGAGCCACTTCCACCCCGGCCACAGCTACATCGAAGGCATAGCCAATAACCCTAAGCAAATAAAGGGCCCTGGGGAGTATGAACTAGGAGGCATATTTGTCACAGGAATCGCATCCTTCCATGACAATGAGAAGGGAAGAATTAAAGGCAAAAACACCATCTACATCATAGAGATAGATGGCATGACTTTATGCCACCTGGGTGACCTGGGGCACCGGCTAACCCCAGAATTGATAGAGGAAATAGGAGCTATCGATATTCTATTTTTACCTGTAGGGGAAGCATCCACTATTTCTATCGACATAGCTGTAGAAATCATGGGGCAGCTAAATCCCCCCATGGTAATCCCCATGCATTACAAAACTGATGCTGTAGTAGTTAATCTCCAAACCGTGGATAGATTCCTTAACAAGATGGGGGTTCGAGAGCCAGAAGTAAAGGCAAAACTTTCAATTACTAAATCCTCCCTACCCACTAACACCCAAGTCGTGCTCCTCGATTACCCAAGAAGCCTTTGACAAGACCTGCAGACCACTTTTACAATAAGCTACAACATGAGTTTGTCAGGGCAACTTTATAAATTGCAGCAGCTTGATATCGAACTTCAACAGAAACAGCAGCTTGCAGACGAGATTACCCATCAGCTTAATGAAAACAGTGCTTTAGCAGCAGCCCAATCTGAACTAGCTTTACAAAAGGAACACATGGAGGAGACGAAAAAGAAGCAGCAGGACACTGAATGGGAACTGGAGGACTTACAACAGAAAATCAAAGGCATCGATAACAAACTTTATGGTGGCGCCATCAAGAATCCTAAGGAACTGGTCAACCTCAAGCATGAATCCGAAAACTTCAAGGGCAAGCTTAGCATCAAAGAAGATGAGCTATTAGAGCTGATGAGCCAAGTAGAAGAGATGGAAGCCAGGGTAACAGCCAGCACCAAAGAGTTTGAAGGCCTGAAGCTGGAGTGGCAACAGAAACAAAAAACACTCACACAAACGAAAACCAAAACTGAGGCTGCTCTTGCTAGCCTCAATGAAAACCGTCAGGAGCTAGTACAGCAAATTGACTCAAGCGCTCTCAACCTATACGAGCAAATTAAGTCAACCAGAGGACAGGCCGTAGCCAAGGTAGAGCAAGGAAGATGCCAGGGATGTCATATCACCTTACCTACAAACCAATGGCGAAAAGCTAAGGCTGGAGACCTGGTCCGCTGCAGTAGCTGTAACAGAATACTGTATGTAGAATAGCCTTGAATTTGACCTCCATCCTCGTTAACTATAAACTAACACTGGGCAAGTAAACCGGGTGACCGCCCCGTACTTGATGTACAGGGAGGAAAGTCCGAGCTCCTCCGAGCAAGGTGCTGGGTAACACCCAGGGGGGGGTAACCCTACGGAAAGTGCCACAGAAACATACCGCCCGTCCCTTGCCAAATAAGGGGTGGTGAGGAGAGGGTCTCCTTTTCTTTCCGTCCTCTATAGGCAAGTGATAGGTAAGGGTGAAATGGCGAGGTAAGAGCTCACCACCAGCCAGGTGACTGGCTGGCTGGGTAAACCCCACCCGGAGCAAGACTAAATAGAAGGGCGTTTGAGGTGCTCGGCCAATGCCCTCGGGTTAGTCGCATGACCCTGATGGTAACATCAGGGCTAGATGGATGGTCACCACCCGTCCCTTGACAAATAAGGGGAGGTATTGGGAGGATCTCCTTCCAGCCTTAGGGTACAGAACTCGGCTTATAGGTTTACTTGCCCCCCTTCTTGCTTGCCTGGTACTTAGTAGCTAGGACGAAAATATTTTCGCGGTTTTATATCTGCTCAATGGCACGGCTGAGACCACAGCCTTGATTAAGGTATCACTTAAGGCAAAGACAAGGCAAACCATAAGCTCTAAATAATCATGAGCGACTTTGCCTCTCCCTTAAGCCCCGGCCTAGAATAAACTTAAGCAAATGGATTACCCCCCACCGCAACTCCGTGACTTTGTTCTCTTCTGCGCCAGTCGGCGTGGCTCACAATGGCCAATCATCTATGATGAGATGACCAGAGTAGCAGGACAGAAACTATTCCAGGGGATGGGCTACAGCGAACTAAAACAACTAGGATTATCCTTCTCCCTCTCTAACGTAGACAAAACTATCCAATTGGTAAAACAGGTTACTTCCCAAAACCAGCACTAAAAATAACAATGTGGGGAAACTCTCCACTACACCATTATCAGTCACCAGTTGCCGAAGCAGGCTTAAATGACACAGAAAGTTCGGCAGATTATAATATTAATATGGAATGACAATATCAAACTAGGCAGGAGTACACATTGAGAATAGCCGTGCTCTCTGATACCCATGTACACTCATTGGGCGAAATCCCTCAAAAGATAATTGAATCGCTCTCCACAGTAGATTTGATAATCCACGCTGGAGATTTCACCACCACAGAGGTGCTCAACGGGCTAAAG